>JBGSHH010000554.1:0-22977 GCA_041752355.1 Pirellulaceae bacterium
TTCACCACCAACGCAAGTTTTGCAGGCCTCTTAGGCCACACGGTGAAGCTAAGGAAAGAGGATGGCAGCGTGGCAAGCATTGAACTCGATGCCCTCAGCGATGCCGACCAGCAATATGTTCGGGAGCTAATTCAACGACCGCCACCAAGCCGCAAACCAAAGGCCGGGGAAATCGAGACCAAGTAGCTTCATAACATCACCAAGAAACGAAACAGGCGACCGAAGCCGCCCGTTTGTCCGTCAATGGATTCATTCACTAAGCGACATTCGCACGCTGGCGACGACGCCATGCAGCAAGGCCCGCCACGCTCATCAGTGACCAGAGCGCGATGGAAGCAGGCTCGGGGACTTCTGCGACTGGCTCTGAGACTAAGGTGAGATTCAATCTACCTCGCAGCACTTGGGCGGAGTCGCCATGTCTTCCACCGAATTGGAAGCCAAAGGTCTCACCGGCATTCAACCCTGTGAACGTGTATGCACCGTTTACCAAGAATCCTTCCGATGGCGGCCCACCGCCAAAACTTGTTGGGCCTGCTGCGTAGAGCGAAGTTGGCCCCGAATCATCGAAAGCGTTCAGAAACGCCGTCACCTGAAAAAACGAGTGAAAGCCACTGTAATCCCAATCAAAGTTGTAGTCCCCCGCCGCGGGTGCCGTTGCCGAAAGCACCCAAGTTCGGGTACTGAAGCCAGAACGACTCAAATCGTACGTAGCGTGGGTATCGGGCCCCATTGTAGTCACTCCGGTCGTGCCGAGCCCCGAGATAGTCCAGATCAAATCCGCATTGGCGACCTGGGTCATACAAACTGACACCAACAGACCAAAAATCCAAATGAACAAAAAGTTTCGACTTTTCATAAAATATTGATCCATGCGGCGCGACATAGAAGGCTGAGGCAGGACGGAAATGCCGGAATAGCTATCCCAATAGAATTGCAAACGATGTGCCAGCCAAGAATCGCGGCAATTCTTCGCAGTTTTGGAGGGAAACTGTAAACCTATCTTGACACTGTCAATTTACAGCCTGCGCAATCCATGCACATTTATCATCTATCGCAGGCCCTCATTTGCCCCAAGTTCTAATCGGTATCCCGTCCCACCACCTTGGCTACGGACCCTGCCGAAAAGTCCGGCGGAAACGTCTAACCATTTCAGGGACGAAATCGGGGGGCCAACCACCGCCGGCGATTCGAGTTACGCCGTTGTTATCGTCAGGACGAAACAGGTCCGGCCAACGTCATAAAGTCCCGCCGGCAAACGTACAAAGTGATTACCATTCTGGCCGATCTGGCCTAGCCGATCTGCTGCTGCGGCCCGTCTCAAAAGAAACCCACTGACGAAAATTTGCTGCGATGTGTAACGCCGGTGTAACGCCGTGCGATTTTCGTCACCTTCAGCCGGCAGATAGTTCGCATCCCAAGAAACGACACAAGCCCTGACATCATCAGGGCTTGCATTCAGCGGAGGGCAAGGGACTCGAACCCTCAACCCCTTGCGGGGCAACTGATTTCGAATCAGTCTCCTCACCATTCGGATACCCTCCGGGCGAGATTGCGAACTCCTATATATATCGTGCGTTGGACGGTTGGGAAAGAGTCCGAGGGGGCGTTTTTGCCCTGAACCCAACAGCATGGGGGAGACACGCCATGACCGAATCAGGTTCGGGGTGCGTTCAAGCGATGCAATAGGTACAAGCGGCACGTTGGGGTGGACAATTTGCCACCATGCGGTTTCGCGCGGGTTTTGCCGGATCGCGCGGCTGCTACTGCTCTGCCGTGAGGAGGAGAAAGCCTGCGCTGGGGGCGCCACCGTGACGATAACTCCTTGGCTTGATCACGTTGCGGTGGGCCAAGTCGCTCCACGTCGTCGCCCATCGCCGCGAATATCCCGAAACACCCGCCTGAGGTTCTACCATGCCGAAGAACACTTATCGCGTTGTCACGCGCGGCTCCGATGGCTCGCTGCGCATCAAAGACTATCCCACCGCCGACTCGCTTTACAAGATGCACGCTCAAGTTGGCATCGACGATTGCAGCACGGATCTGGGCCTGCGCGGCCTGCCTGTCTTTCGCGGGCTAGTCGGCCCGATGCCTGAAGGGAAGAACATCATCCGCTACGAATCGCCGGAAGTGTTCGAGACGCTGACGAAAGAATGGTCGGCTGCCAAAGCGGCGCGCCGTAGTCGTCGTCGCGCTCCCACGGCCGTTCCCACCGAAAACGCCGATTCGCAAACGGCCATGTAAGGGCGTCAGCGCGCCAGCGTACGAGGTTGTCGGACGGTGGTGGAGTAGGCTTGCGACCATCGTTCCTGTTCCGTCGAGCGCAATTGGGCGACGTTCGGCGGCGGTAGCGAACCAATGGTTGAATTCAACGGTCGCACATTCCGCACTGTCGCTAGTGACGGATTGGTGACTGGATTGGGCGTTCGCACCATCGTCGTCGGCGCGGGGCGCGCGACCACTTGCGTTGCGGGCGGTTGGGCGTAGGTAATGAAGGGCTCTTGCTTTGTCGCTGGCCGCGCTTCGGCCACGTATTGCCGCTGAGTGCTGGGAACATAGTTCGTCTCCCAGCGTTCTTCCCAGCGCGTTTTCGTTTCATAGTATGGCAACGCGCCGCCGAAGTTTAGCAGTGGCGTACGGGGAAACGACTCGCGAACCGGCACGATCACATGCTGCTGCACAGGGCGATACGTGGTGACCATGCGCTCGCCATAGGCGAACTCATAACCGGCGGGTGCTTGGGCGTGCGCGAGGTTGCTCAATAACAGGCAGAGTAGGGGGACGCTAAGCATCATCAGCGGACGCGACATCGAGAGTCTCCTGATCCTTTTCAGCTACTACGCAGCCTGAGGGCGAATGGTTGATTGCTAGCACGCGGCGCATGTGATTTCGGCTAGACTATATCGTCATCGCAACGCTCGCGAAGGGCGTTTTTTACAATTCCCCGATTGCGTTTCGTTCGCGGAGCGAACAACGACTATGTGAAAGATCCGGCATGTTCACACTTTCCTCGGAGGATTTGGCGCGATTGCGTTGCCCGGTGACCGGTTCGACGTTGCAACTAGCGGATGATGCAATGCTCGACCGCGTCAATGCTGGCATCACGGCGCAAGCAGTGCTGTCGCGGATTAGTGATCCGGTGAGTGAGCCACTCGAAGCCGGGCTCCTCAACGCCGATCACACGCTTCTCTATCGCATCTCCGAGGGCATCATCACGCTGCTGGCGAGCGAAGCCATTGAGGTTTGGGAGTATGGCGAACAAGATTGAATCGCCGACGGCGGGAAAAAGGCTGATTTACGAAAAACCGCCGGCCGAATAACTTGCAGATTCTTGACCGCGCACCCACCTGGAGCCGACCATGTCCACCATCTTCAAGAAGATTATCGATCGCGAGATTCCGGCCAAGATTGTGTATGAGGACGAGCGCTGTTTGGCGTTTCACGATGTTAGCCCGCAAGCGCCGGTGCATGTGCTCGTGATACCCAAGAAGGAGATCGCATCGGTGGCGGCGCTTGGCGAGGACGATGGCGCGCTGATGGGTCACATGTACCTGGTGATTCGCAATCTGGCGCATCAACTCGGGCTGGATAATGGCTATCGCGTCGTGGTCAATTGTGGCCCCGATGGTGGGCAATCGGTCGATCACTTACACCTTCACTTGCTGGGTGGCCGGAGCATGCTGTGGCCGCCAGGATGAATGCCGAGCATTGTACGGCCGCTCAGGGCGAGGCCAGCCCTTGGCCAATGGACAACCAAGCGGGCCTGCCGCGGTCAGCGAATGATCGGCGTTCCGCTGGCGAACTTCTGACCATCGAACTATCGCCACTTTGGTACCCAGCCCCAAATCCGTTCGCCAACGGTCGGTGCTGGTTTGGCTTCTTCTGTCTTAGGCTCGACGAGTCCCTTTTCTTCCGCGATGGAAGGCTGCGGTGCGACCGGCGGGGCAGGGGGAAGGGGCACGTATTCCGTGAGGAATCGCGGCCAATACCCTTCCACCACGCGTTGGCAATCGGCGCCTTTGCGTTTGGCCAGATAAAGATCGGCCAACGCGATGATCTTGAGCAGTTCGTCCTGCTCGTGATCGTGAAAGTAACGATCGAAGACTTGGACATCGTCGAGCCAAATGTCGCCTTTGCCCATCAAGTCGAAGCCAACGCGTAGATCGCTCAACTCGGACGTTGGCAAGTCATCGATCTGAAAGAGATACGGCGCCCATTCGGACTTGAGCGGCGGTGCACCTTTGCCCGCGCCAACGGACGCGAAGCGGTAGTAGGGAAGATCGCGATGTCGTCCTTCGATGGCTAGACGCAATTCCGGCTGCTGCTGGGGATCTTTGACTTTAATCCAGACCCAGACACTCATGCGGCCAGTGGTCGGCGGCGCGAATGGCTCGCTTCGTAGCCAGGCGACCGGCCCCGTGCTGGTGACATGCAAAGCCTGCTGATCGCGAGCGTCGGCGCGATCCAGTTCAAACTTCAAGCCAGGATTAACTTCGTGAATCCAGCCCGCTATTTCTTGCGCCGCAGGCGAACTAGCGGACTTCGCGGCGGCCTCGAATTTGGCATTGGAGAGAACTTGCAGCGGCGCGACCGTACGCAGTGCGATGGCGCGGCTACGCAATTGATCGACGGTGGTGCGCGCGGCCGCCAGAGCTTCTGCCGGTGGAGTGGCTTCCCAATGCGCAACTTGCGCACGTCCCGATGTCGACCGCCAGGCTTGCAGGTCGTAGGGTCCCAAGGTGAACTCCCGGACATCGCGACGGGGGTCCATCGAGACGGAAGTTGGCATCGTTCGGCCGCCGAGCGCCGTTAGCGTGCCGCCATCGGGATCAACCAATTCCAAACGAACCTTCGTCGGCCACGCGGAAGCATTGACCATGTACAAATACGTTTCACCCTCGTGCACTGCGCGACGACATACGACTGCGGGACGGGACTCGCCTTCGGGTTCGACAGCGTCAAAGCGACGTGGTGGCAAGTCGCGATACACGGCAAGAAACTCCCGTGCGGAGTCCTCCTGTCCCAGCGGCAACTGCCAACCGCCGTCAACGATGGTTTGCGGATCGCCTGCCGCCATGGCTTGCGCGAAACGACGACGATTTTCCGCCTGACTCGGAGCGAACTGCGTGGCTAGAAACAGGGTGGTGTTGTTCGCTCCGAAGGGACTCACCGCCTCGAACTCTGGCAGTTGCAGCGTGGATGGTTCGTGGAACAGATGCACGCCGGAAGTCGACGAGACTTGAAACGCCTCGTCAATTTCTCGCGCGCGATTGATATCGAGATGCGCGCCGCGCGCCGCCAACACACCCGGAGCGAACTGCCGCTGGGGTCGCAGCAAGACAATATTCGTTTCGCCCCGCAACAGTTCCGGATCGATACCGGTCGCCATCATGGCCGCGCGCTGATTGGCTTGCGAAGGGAGCGTGGGACGCGCAAGTTTGAGCAACGTCTCGCTATTGAACATCTCACCGCCAGCGAGGAACAGCCGCGCATTGCCACGACGGCGCACCAAATCGCGCTCGGTCGCGGTATAGAGCGACGCCAGTTGTTTCGCGCGCCAGGCGTGCCAGGCGTCGCGATGGGTGGTTTTCACTTCTTGCACGCGCTGGGTGTAAGTGCTGGGATCGCGCGCTGGCAGAACAGCTTTTGCATCGCGGGCGAAACGGTCGAGCGTGCGATCGTCGTAGGCCCACTCATCGCCAGGGAGTTGCGAATACGATTCGGGACCAAGTTGCAAACTCACGCCTGCGAAAGCTTCATGATGCGCATAGCGCTCAGCTAATTCATCGACCACGCGGCGCATGGCCAAACGAACACGCTCATCGAGCGGATTATAGTAGGGCGCCAGACCAC
This sequence comes from Pirellulaceae bacterium, assembly GCA_041752355.1. Lineage (GTDB taxonomy): Bacteria > Planctomycetota > Planctomycetia > Pirellulales > Pirellulaceae > JAEZGD01. Next base: position 5,851 of record JBGSHH010000554.1, read on the forward strand.
GACGTGCGCCTCGCGCCGCTAGCCACGACTTACCATCGCTGCCAATCAAACCAACGCCGATAGCTTCCGCTTCGCGTAGTTTCAGCTCTTCTAACTCAACGAGAGGCGTCGAGAACTGAATCGCTGGGGCGAGTTGCAGACCTTCGCGATCAAACATACGAAACATCATTTCCAGCACGTCTTTGCGGAGCGGGTCTTGCCCGTTGCTGAAAAAGGGACCCATGTCGTATTTGGGCGTGGGATCGAGCAATTGACTCGGATAGAGCGTGCTCCCTTCGCAGGCGACCGAAATCACTGCGCCGTTGTAGCCAGCATATTTGAGTTGCTCGATCAGGCGCCGCGCGCCGAGATAGAACGTGTTCCAATCATCGAGCGTGCGACCAGTGGATCCATCAAGTGCTTCACCAGCACCGAAGTTTTCCGCAAACAACGGGCGATCATAGTAGGCGGCGAGCAAGCGGCCGCGCGGAGCATCGGCGACCGGCGACGTGTTGTCCGGCAGATGTTGCGGGCCGGCTAGCACGCGCAGCTTGCCGAACATCGCCACACGCTCGGCATGGCGATTGGTGAGCAATACCAATGGCGTTTTAGTGCGAGGCCAGAAGACAAGACGATGTTTGACGAAGCGCGATACGCCGGTCGTGGGTGGCGTGGAAACTTCCACGCCGGAATCGATTCCCAAAGGCGTCACCAGCCCGGCGGCGTTGGGTTCGACAATGCTGATGCCGAGTGTTTGCGGCAAATCGCTAGGATATTCGACTTCCAAAATGTGTGGCTGGCCGATCGCCTTGATCGGTAGCGGATAGGCTTGCCAGCCGCCGGTGGCGAGTTGCACGACGGTTGTGTTGAGCAGCGGCTCGAACGTAGCCTTTTTATTGCCGAGTTGTTCTTTGGCAAAACCGGGGATGGCGTTGAGCTTGGTGAATCGCGTCAAGCGTTCGAGCCAACCGGGATGTGCCGGATCGATTTCCAGCACAGTTTCCCATGGCTTTACATCCACCACAGGAGACGTCGTACCCAGCACGACAAACTGCATATCGCGCGTCAGCAGAGGCTTAGACCGGACCAGTGCCACGCCCAGTCGCGGTGGCTGGATTATCTCGACAGTGCAGCGATAGACCCCTTCGCTATCTGGTAACACGCACTCAAACGGTCCGAGCGTCGGCGACACACCGCTACGATCCATTCGAAAGTCTGCTTCGCCCGACCACACTTCGGCATCGCCAGGGCTGGTGAGTAAGCGGACTTTGCATTTGAGCGCCGTATCACTCGGGAGATTGGCTTGATGCGGCGTCACGCTGAACCGCAACGTCTCGCCAGTATCAAACACGAGCGAGTCGCGCTCTAGGGTGATGTGCAGCTTGTCGCCTGGCGTGCGCCGTACCAGCAATTGATTGTGTTCTTGATCGATCGGACAGCGGTGATCCCCGGCGACGAGATCGGCCAGCGGAATTTCGATGCTTTGGGGTGTACCTTGAGGGCCTTGCGCAGAGAGTTCGACTATCAGCTTGGCATCGCGTGGCGCGCGGACGGAGATATCGCAGCCATCATAAACGCGCGGGCTGCGTTCGTTAATCACCAAACGATTCTCGACGGGATGGATCGAAGCCGGGGTATCGGGTTCCAAGCCCAGCATGCGAACGAGCGTGATATCGCCTGCAGAAAGCGACAGTGCACCTTGCCATTGCTTCGCGACGCCGCCACCAAGCGCGATGCGCAATTCCAACTGAAGCAGTTGTTCGTCGGTCGCTACGGCCACTTCCTGGGCGCGCAAGGATGGCGTTGAACCAAGCCAGGTTAGGCTCAGGCCAATCGCGACTACCCACAGATAAATGCGCGGACGTCCGTGTCCAAACATAATGCCTAACGCGAATCTTTCGCGTAAGTGCGTGCAAAAATCACCCGAGAATCACGGGGGAATTATAGCGCGCTAGGTGCTATCGTCCTATGCCGAAAATGAAGTTTCGGCGCTGCTAGCGATGGGGCTAACGGTAGGTATCGACCAGTTCATCCGCCAGTGGTGCTAGCAAGTCGTCTTCACCAGCAACAATTGCCAGGGTGGTAATCTCTAGCTGCTCCGACAGGCCTTCTGCGGCGCTTTGGCAACGACTGTTGACGTTGTTAATTTCGTAGCGGTCGTCAGGTTTGGCGTAGAGTTCCCCCAGGGAATCGGCTGCTAGCGGTTCACGGAAATGCCAGGCAGGCGTGCGAAGAGTCCGTTCCGTGGGACTAATTGACAGGACGCGATCGCGAGGCGGCGTCAAGAATTCAAAGGGAGCCTGTAGCACCGCATGCAGGTCGCGTGGCTCGAGCAAGTTTTGAAAGCGCTCGGCGGCGTGAAGTCCAGCGGGATAACGTATCAACAGCGGCACGTGCAGTTGATCGTTCAAGAGGGCCGTCGACGAAGGTCCCACAAAGCGTTGTTGCCCCAAGGCATAGCCGCGCGGCGAAGTGAACACGAGCAACGTGTCCTCCTCGCAGCCTGTCCGAGCGAGCGTGTCGAGCAGCAACTCCAAGCACTCATCGATCACCATGACTTGAGCGGCGTACGCATGCGAGTAGGCGAGCAATTCGTCGGGATCATAATCTTCTGACAATTGCAGGTCCGGCGGTGAAATGAAGGTCGGCGGAGCGGGATCGTCCTCGTCGCGTAAATGCTCGCGCAGCGTTAGCGGCGCATCCCAAGCGGCACTCGGACCGCGGGCATGCACCCACATCGCGAAGGGCGAGGTTCGATTGGCCAAATGTTCGCAAGTAGCCGCAATGAGTTCGGCGAACTCGCTGTCCTCGACGTTCGTCGCGGACGCTTTCGCGGCAGGAGGCGTGATCAGCAAACGCTCGTGAAAGGCTTGCGCGAGCGGAAGTTGCTCGACGAGTGGCTCATCCGTTAAGAGCAACGAGCAGCGATCTGGGTTGTTCCATTGTTCCGGCAAACTTAGGCCACATTGGCTTGCATCCATTGACAACGGATGTAGCCCCTGCCAGTAACTGCGGTAAGCGAGGGCCAGGTCGGTCGTCGTGGTCAACGCGAACTCCGCCAGCAAGGACTCACTGGCCAGGCGATTGAACGCCGGCGTCGGCACCCACGTATTTCCATACGGCCCCAGATAGCCCGCATTGAGCCGATCGATCACGAGTACGAGAATGTTTTTGGGGTTGGAATGGGTCACAAAGTACTCATCACGCTCCGCGTGATGCCGCTAGACGTCGACTCATTAGGGCCAGGTACGACACTCCATCGATTCGAAGCCCTGTGATGCGCACGCTCAACATCGCGCAGTGCGTGCTGGTCACTATATCACAGCGAACGTGAAGCGTGCCACTCGCGCCAGACCAGCTGGGGAAAGATCCAGGCGTCGCGGGCGTAGCGCCGGGCGAGTCGGCGCGGCTCAGTGCAGAGTCGGTGCAGCCACTCCATCCGCAGTTTTCGCATCCAGATCGGCGCGCGGGATTTCTCGCCTGCGAGAAAATCAATCGTCGCCCCCACGCACAGCGCCGCAGGAACGTGTAAACGATCGGCATAACGCGCGATCCACAACTCCTGCTTGGGAGCACCAAAGCCGAGGACCAGCAATTCCGCTTGCGAATCGTTCACCAAGGAAATGATCTTCTCGTTCTCTTGCGCATCGCGCTCGAAGCCGAGCGGTGGACTATAGGTGCCGACGACTTTAACAGCCGGCCAACGCTGCTCCACTTGTTCCGCCGCTTTCTCTGCCACACCCGGGCCGGCGCCGAGTAAATAGACCTTGACGCCGCCGCGCGCTTGGGCCGCGTCGAACAGCGCCGGCACCAGGTCACTTCCCGTCACCGTTTCCGGCAAAGGCCGGCGCAGCATCCGCGAGGCCCAGACAACCGGGAAACCATCGGCCAGCACCAGTCCTGCGCGCTGATAGGCAGCGCATAGTTCCGTATTGGATTGTAGCAGCACGGTGTGATCGACATTGGGCGTGACCACGAACCGACAACCTTGCTCCGGCGCGCGCAGCCAGCCGTAGACGCGTTCGACGGCACCGGCCATGCGCAGCGGATCGATCTGAATGCCAAACAGGTTGATGCGATCAGGCGAAGTCATCAGCAAGACTCTCCCTTACGACAGAGGACGTAAATCGATGGCGCGGAGAACCAACGAAACGCCGGCAGCGTGGCCACTTTCAACAATCCCAGCAATCGATGTTCCGCATACTTCATTTCCAAGTATTCCCGCGTCAACCAGATGCGCTCGTCGTAGTGCCTGGCGAGCATGGCGTCGAGTTCCCCTTGTGAGAAGCCCGCATGCGCGCCGAATTCGTTGCGAAACTTGCCCGTCACGCGGGCCTTCCAGTCGTGCCAGTTGTCGCTGAGTTTGTTGGCGATGGTTGCTTCCCACTGCGTCTGCTTATGCGCGCCTACCGAACTCACCAAGCGGTGCCGATTGGGCGTACCGACGAACAACCAGCCGCCGGGACGCAGCACGCGCGTGATCTCGACCAAACTGCGTACGGGATCATCCACATGCTCGATCACGTGATGGTAAAAGACCGCGTCATAGTTCTCGTTGCTAAACGGCAATTCGCAGACGCTGGCTTGCCGCACCAGGAGCTTATCGACGTTCTGAAAACGAGGATCAACTTCCAGTTCGATATCGATGGCATCGACCGTGGCGTCAAAATACGACTGGATCGCCGCTGCTTCATGACCTGCGCCGCAACCAGCGACCAAAATGCGCGGCTCACAATTTTGCTTGATCAGCCCGCGCTGGGCTAATTGTTCGCAAAAGAACGCTGCGCCGGCGTGAGTGGCGAGTGGGAACTTCGGCGCGAGGGCGGTAGTGCTCATGGGTGTTGTAATGGTTAAAGAGGAAAGATGTGGTTTGTGTGTTTAGCGCGATCGGCTGAGTTGTGCACGCGGCCAAAAGGCATTGTTGGTAGCTAACGATTGTTTTGCGTCGCGCTGCAGCATCGCCTGCGCTCCGACCGCGATGCCGGCCAGGCAGTAGATCAACGATTGATCGATCGACGTGAACGTAATCTCGTGCCCGAGCATCTGCCACACCGCCACGCCGAGCACACCGACGAACAACAAGCCGTGTGTGTGCATCCAGGGGGGCGCGCGTGGGCTTTGCACGAGACTCACGCCGACCATCGACCAGCGCAACAGAACGACCAACATCAGCACCAGGCCGATTAAGCCGGTTTCGGTCAGGATCGCGAGAAACGTGTTGTGATGGACGTAGTCGCGAATCGACTCCAGATTGAGTTGGCTCGTTTGATCGGTGAGGTAGGGAAGTTTCTCCTCGGCGAAATGCCCAAAGCCGACGCCCCAAACGGGTCGATCGAGAAACATTTTCCAAGAGATATAGGTGAAGACCTTGCGCATCTGCGCTGACTCGCGCGTCATCTGCACCGTTCCTTCACGCTGCAGCCCGAGGATAGCGTCCCCTTTGGCGAGAACCACCAGCGCGCCAGCGGCTAGCGCGCCGCCAATCACCGCCACGCGTACGCGACCACGTAGTTCCAAGGCCAAGATGATCAGCGTTCCGGTCGCGGCGCCTAGCCACACGCTGCGTGTCTTGGTGAGATAAATAGCCGCCAGAAATAGCGGAATCAGCAGGGCGACGCTCAGCTTGCTGCCCCGCTGCTTCATGCGGACGATCCATAGTCCCGCCGCGAGCAAGCACGTATCCAGATAAAGGCCATAACTCACCGAATGCACCATCGGTCCCCGCGCTCGGCCGAAGTGCAAGCCAAGCTTGGGATCGGCGATGTAATGAGGGAATACGAGCGACCACTGGTGCATTGCTTCTAGGATGCCAGTCACCGCCAAATAAACGCCAAAGCCAGTTAACGTTGCCAACACGCGATGGAGTTCGCGCTCGTCGAGCTTCGCCTGACGGGCGATCCAGTAAACCGTGAGCGGAATGAGATAGCCATTGATCAAGTGCTGAACGATCGGCACGCTCCCTTTGGCGATGACGTGATAGTCGTGCGTAAACGCGCTGATACCCAGCACGCCAACGAACACAAATAACGCCAAGTCGACATAGCCAAGCGGCTTGGGATCGGTTTGACCGAGTTGTCGCTGGATGACATAGGCGCCAACCAAACCGACCAAATACAGTCGATCGAGCGACAACGTGATGCCAGCCAGATCGAAGCTGAGAAAGTAGGGACCAAAGACACTGACCGCGATCAAATACAGCACGCACCCCAGCAAAAGCGATCCGCGCGACGCGAGGATGAGGCCCCAAATCAGCCCGGCGATACTCGCGATGAGGATGATGGCGGTCATGTGGGCCGGTACAGGAAATAGTTGATCATGGTCGGTGACTTCACCAAACCGAAGCGTCAGCGAGGATGTCCCACACCAACCCGAAGCGTTAGCGAGGAATCTTCAGGGGACGGATCGGAAGATCCTTCCTACGAACGAGCTATCCTCGTTGACGCTACGAGTAGTGTCATCACAAACATAGGTTAGTGCGGCGCGCTGTTGCGGTCGTTCGCGGGGCATCTTCACAAACCTACAAGCTGCATAAGCCGCACAGATGGACCATCGGCCCAAACCAGGCAATTACTCGCCCGATTCACACGGCGTGGATTTGCCTGGGTCGGTTTGTGACCAAAAGTTGTGTAACGCTTTCCCTACCCTATCCCCACTTCTGCGAAGCGATCGCCAATGCGCGTTGCCGTCGTCACCGATTCCGCACAACTCAACACGTTGGCCAACGACTGGAATCGTTTGGCCGGTGGTGTTCCATTTCGCACGCATGCCTGGTTGATGTCGTGGTGGGAGCACTACGGGCATGGCAAGGAATTGTGCGTGCTGGTGGTGCGCGATGAGCAAGAGCGCGTCGCGGGGCTATTACCGCTCTACAGTGAGCCATCCACAACCAAAGGCCGAGCGCTTGCCATGCTCGGTTCCGGTGAAGTCTGCTCCGATTATCTCGGCATCCTGACCCACGAGACGGATGCCCCTGCGGTGGTCGAGGCGCTCGCCCAGTGGCTGAGCGACGACGACAGCTTTAGTTGGGATCTACTGCAGTTGAGCGGCGTGGTCGCCGACGACATTCACGTTACACAGTTATCGAAAGAACTAACCACGGCGGGGCTAACCGTTCACGATCGCCCCGGCCTCAATTGCTGGCGGATCGCGCTGCCCACTGAGTGGGAGAATTACATCGAGTCGCTCTCGAAGTCGCATCGCAAGCAAGTGCGGCGCGTCGATCGACGTTTGGTAGAGTCCGGCGAAGCGGTGCTGCACTGCGTCCGCGATGAACACTCGCTGAAGCAAGGGATGGCGACGCTGATCGACTTGCATCAGCGACGGCGGCATAGCCTCGGCGAGCCAGGCTGCTTCGCCGATCCCCGCTTTACCGGCTTCATGCATGCAGCAGCCACGCGATTGCTAACGCTGGGCATGTTGCGACTGTACTGGGTAGAACTCCAGGGCAAGCCTGTGGCGGCGGAGTTTCAACTCGCAGGCGGTGGCGTGACCTACGCCTATCAGGCGGGCCTCGATCCCGAAGCGCTCGATGAAGAACCGGGGCGAATCATCAACATCGCCACGCTCAAACAAGCCATTCTCGATGGCCAACAAGGCTTTGACTTTCTGCGCGGCGATGAGCCCTACAAGGCCCATTGGCGAGCCGAACCACGACCGTGTGTTGAACTGCGGATCGTGCCACGCAAGGCGGCCGCTCAACTACGACACGGCATGTGGCTCGCTGGCGACGCGATGAAACAACTGATCAAGAACGGTCTCAACTTCACGGGGGCGAAGTAGCGATATGATCAACGACCTGCTCCTGAGCACCTACTATCATGCCACGCTGCCGATGCGCAACTGGCTGGCGCAGCAACGGATCAAGCAAGGGCAAGCACCGATCTGCGTGCTGTTCTATCATCGGATCGCCGATCGACAGCCGAACGACTGGACCATGCCCTGCCAAATGTTCGAGCAACAAATCGGCTGGCTGCGCGAGCGCTTCGATATGATCTCCCTTGCGCAAGCGCAAGAACGCATTCGCTGTGGCGTGAACTATCGCCCCGCGGTCTGCATCACCTTTGACGACGGTTATGGCGACAATTGTCAGTTCGCGCTACCGCTGCTCATCAAAGAACGCGTTCCCTGTACGTACTTTGTTTCGACGCAATTCGTCACCACCGGTGCGAACTTCCCACATGATGCAGCGCGCGGTCAGTCGCTGCGCCCCAACACCATCGACGAACTGCGTGCGATGGCCGAGGCAGGCATCGAAATCGGCGCACATACGCGCACCCATGCTGATCTAGGAAAGATTCACGATCCGGTCACGCTGCGCGACGAAGTCGTTTCTGCCGCGCACGATCTGGAGCAAGCTACCGGTGCCGCCATTCGCTATTTCGCCTTTCCGTATGGACTGCATGCCAACTTGAATGCAGAGGCCTTTCGCCTGGCCCAACGGGCGGGCTATGCGGGCGTGTGTTCGGCCTATGGCGGCTATAACTTCCCCGGCGACGACCCCTTCCATATACAGCGCATTCATGCTGATCCCGAAATGTTGCGATTGAAAAACTGGCTGACAATCGATCCGCGTAAGCAACGCCGTGTGCAGCGTTTTCTCTACAACGAACCGACACCACCTCCGCGCGTTTATGAAGACGTGCTTCCTCCGTCGCAACGCACCCGCGCCTAGCCATACCAACCCGAAGCGTGAGCGAGGATGAAGATGGTTTTCCTCGCTCACGCCGCGGGTTAGTGTAAGAGAACGCACCATGTCCACAGCCACCACGACGAATACCGCGACGCGCGGCGACTCGCTACTGGCGGGCGTGGCGTTCATGCTGGTGCTAAATGTCGTGCAACGCGGCATAGGCTTCGCGCGTGGATTGCTGTTTTGTCGTTTCCTGGCGGCTGATGAACTGGGACAGTTCTCCCTAGCGACCAGTTTCCTGCAAATGGCCGCGCCGCTGATTGTGCTCGGCCTGCCAGGTTCCTTCGGGCGTTATGTCGAATACTATCGTCAGCGCGGGCAACTCCGTTCGTTCCTGCATCGCTTGACGAAGGTGACACTCGTCCTCACCGGTGGCGGCATCTTGCTACTTAGCCTAGGCGAAAGCTGGCTAGCGGAGGCGATGCTCGGCGACCGCACGGCAACCCGATTGATGAGTCTGTCGCTGGCGACCTTGGCAATTGTGGTCGTCTTCAACTATCTCAATGAGTTGCTCACCGCGCTGCGTCAAGTGCGGGCTGTGTCCTGGATGCAATTCGTCAATAGCATTGCGTTTACCGTGATCGGCCTGCTGTTGGTGGTCGTGTGGGAACCGACCGCCTTCGCGGTGATTGCCGCGTTCGGCATCAGCGGTGTGGCAGGCATCGCCGCGCTTGCGCCGTGGTATCGCGAACTCTGGTCGGAATTCCGCGCCGACAATGAACGCGTCGAGAGCCGCGATCTGTGGTTCAAGCTGCTACCCTTCGCCGGCTGGATGTGGCTGACGAATCTGCTTGCCAACGCTGCCGATATGGTCGATCGCTTGATGATCATGCACTGGAGTGGGCTGGACGCACACATCGCACAAGAACTGGTGGGACAATATCACTCTGCCCGCGTTGTACCGCTGCTACTGGCGACGATGTCGGTCACGATTGCCAGCATTGTGTTGCCGCACTGGAGTCATGCCTGGGAAGCGGGCAAGCGTCAGGATGTTTCCAAGCAAACGAATTTGTCCCTGAAACTAATCTCGGTCACGTTTGCGGCGGGTAGTCTGGCTGTGCTGTGGTTGTCGCCACTCTTGTTTGGCGTGATTCTCGGCGGTAAATACGACGAGGGGCTCGCCGCGCTCCCCTGGGCATTGGTGGGTTGCATTTGGTTTAGCCTGTATGTGATGGCGCAGAACTACTTGTGGTGCGCCGAACAAGCCAAACTGGGGACGCTCGCGCTCTTCGTGGGCGCGGTGGCGAATTTGCTGCTGAATTTGATCGCGATTCCACTTGGCCTGCCAGCGATTATGGCGGCGCGGGGCATCGCCACTCTGGGTTCGACACTGCTTGTGCTCTGGTTCAATGCCCGCGAAGGGATGCAGTTTAGTCGTGGTTTGGTGATCGCCTGCGTCGTGCCGCTGGTGGTACTGCTAGGACCGGAACTCGGCACGACGCTGCTACTCGCGATTATCGTGCTGGATTGGCGGATGCATTGGCTGTTCGACGCCGCGGAAGAACCACAACTGCATGAAGTCGGCTTGAAAGTTGCCAGAAAACTGAAATTGATACCGTAACACTAACCCGCAGCGTCAGCGAGGATTCATCGAGGGATGGATCGGAAGATCCCTCCTACGAAAGAGGAATCTGGCTCACCTATCGGGTTGGAGTGAACAACACTTAGTGAGAGTGCGACATGTCCAACAAACTCATGCCACGTGCTGATCGTGGTCCTTTGCGCGTTATGTTTCTGCTCACCAGCATGCCTGTGGGCGGGGCGGAGACGTTGCTTTTGAATTTGATTCGTCGCTTAGATCGGGCGCGGATCGTGCCGGAACTCTGCTGCTTGAAAACGCTGGGGCCGCTGGGCGAGGAACTGGCGGCGGAGATCCCCACGCATCACGGCTTGCTGCGCGGCAAGTACGATATCGGTGTGTTGTGGCGATTGGCAAAGCTCCTGCGCGCGCGCCGCATCGACGCCATCGTCACCGTCGGCGCTGGCGACAAAATGTTCTGGGGCAGACTCGCCGCGCGCAAGGCGGGTGTGCCTGTGATTCTCTCCGCCTTACATTCCACAGGCTGGCCGGACGGTGTCGGGCGACTCAATCGCTTACTCACCGGCATCACCGATGGCTTTATTGGCGTCGCCAAACCGCATGGCGAACACCTCGTCAAGCAGGAAAAGTTTCCCGCCGAAAAAGTGTTCGTCATCCCCAATGGCATCGATGTCAATCGCTTCCGCCCTCGACCAGAATGCCGTGCCACACTGCGGGCGGAACTCAAGCTATCCGCCGACACGCCGCTGGTCGGCATCGTGGCTGCCTTGCGACCAGAAAAGAATCACGAATTGTTCCTCCGTGCTGCGGCGCTGGTGCGGAGAGAACGCCCCGAGACGCATTTCGTTATCGTTGGCGATGGTCCGGAACGTCAACAGATTGAACGTATGGCGGCGGTGCTATTGCTAAAGGAGCACGTGCATCTGCTGGGAACACGCGGCGATACCGAGCAAATCCTGGCGGGCTGGGATGCTTTCGCGCTGACGTCGCACAATGAAGCCAATCCGGTCTCGATCCTGGAAGCGCTCGCCTGCGAGGTTCCGGTGGTGGCAACGCGAGTCGGTTCGGTGCCAGAGACGGTCGTGCCGGAAGAGACTGGCTTTCTCGCCAGGCCGGGGAGCGCCGACGAGGTCGCTGGCGGAATGTTGCGAATTCTGGCTGACCGCGAACTGGCGGCACGCTTGGGCCGTACCGGTAGACAGCGCGTGGTGACGAATTCCTCACTGGAAGCGATGGTGAGAGGTTATACGGAATTGATCGAGGAACTCTACGATCGCAAGGCGGATGCCTTTGGCGATCCGAGTCAAACATTGCCTGCCGCGACCGCGTCCGATCAACAATCCGAGCCAATCACTTCCCAGCTTTAATCCGTAGCGTTCGCCCCGCTCATCCCCTGTCGCTGGCGGTGGCTGCCCGTTACGATACAAAGCTCTTGCCGGAAGGCCGATCGCACGTGCCGGCCCCTTGATGTGCCCGCCATGAAGCTGACTATTCCCGTACTCGCGTTTGTCGCCAAGCTGATGAGTGGCGCGACGATGCGCTGGTATGGTTGCCAGCCCGACAAGAATCAGCGGGTGTACTTTGCCAATCACACCAGCCATCTCGATGCCTTGGTGCTGTGGTCGTCGCTGCCGCGCGAGATTCGCGAGTTGGCGCGCCCCGTCGCTGCGAAGGATTATTGGGAGCAGGGGCCGTTGCGTCGGCATATCGCGCAAACGTTCAACGCCATTTTGATCGATCGGACCGAAATCAAAGTGCATCAAAGCCCCATCGACCTGATGTTGCAAGAAATGGGAGATAAGTATTCTCTTATTTTGTTTCCCGAAGGGGGACGCAACGTGGAAGAAGAAATGGGCGACTTCAAGAGCGGGCTATATTATCTGGCCAAGAAGCGACCCGACCTGGAATTGGTGCCGGTCTACATCGATAATCTCAACCGCGTCTTGCCGCGCGGTGAGTTTTTGCCGGTGCCGCTGTTAAGTTGCATCACCGTCGGAGCCCCCATTTACTTAGAGAAAGGCGAAAACAGCAAAGCCTTCCTCCGCCGCGCACGAGAAGCCGTCAAAGCGTTGAAAGAAGTTTACTAACCGTCCTTTTTGCCTGTCCTGAACCCCCAACCACCAAACCGCAACCGATGCTTCCTTCGCTTCCACTTCCCGGGCCTTCGCTGCTGGCGTTCTTCACGCCTGGCACCGCGCCGTGGTTGACAGGCGCGACGTATTGGCTGTTGGGGATTGTGTTGGGCGTGTTGATCACGGCCTGGATTGTCGGCAGAGCGCTACGACAACAGCCGGAAAGTACCATCAATCCCGCCGTGGTGAAGGCGTTCAACAAACGCGTGACCGCCTGGTGGCTGATGTTCGCGGTCTTGGTGGCGGCACTCATCACGCCGACGCCGCAACCAACCATCGCGCTGTTTTGCCTGGTGTCATTTTGGGGCTTGCGCGAATTCATCACCATGACGCCTACGCGCCGGGGGGATCATCGTGCGCTGTTCTGGAGCTTCTTCCTGTTTACGCCGCTGCAATACATCTTGATTGGCTTTAGCGGCGCGTATCCGAATCTGTATGGCGTCTACACCATCATGATTCCGGTATATGCCTCCTTGTTCATACCGGCGCGAATCGCCTTCAGCGGTGATGCTAAGCGGTTTCTCGAACGCTCGGCCAAGATTCAGGCCGGACTATTGATTTGCGTCTATTCGCTGAGTCATGGCCCGGCGCTGTTACAACTCGACTTGCAGATCCGCAACCCTCAGTTGCAACCATCACTCACGTCGCAGCAGAAAGCGCCGCTCACGACAACTACTAACGAAAACGGCGAGCAAGTTGCCGCGGTCGCCGAACCCAATTACGTCACCTGGGGCGGCAGCAAGCCGGGACTGTTGTTCTATTTCATTCTGATTACGCAACTCGGCGACTTGTTTCAATACCTGTGGGGCAAGCTGCTGGGCAAGCATGTGATTGCGCCGGCGATCAACGCAAGTCGCACTTGGGAAGGCTTTGTGCTGGGCGTGCTCAGCACGGCGATGGTCGGCACGCTGCTCTGGTGGGTGACGCCGTTTCAGTTTTGGGAATCGACCCTCATGTCCGCCACCATCGCGCTCATGGGTTTTGCAGGTGGGATGACGATGTCGGCCATCAAGCGCGACCGCGGGGTCCGCGATTATGGCACGCTCGTGCAAGGTCACGCCGGCGTGCTCGATCGCATCGATTCCATTTGCTTCGCCGCGCCCGTCTTCTTCCATCTCACGCGATTCTTGTACGGCGCGTAGTGACAACCATCACCGCAACTTACTCCCAGGCACGGTCGAGGCCTGCGGCGGGCGGCTCCATTCCAAGATCGTCTGCTGCGGCTGACTGAGCGGTTGGGGACGCGCCACCAACACCGAGCTGGGCAACGCGACATGCGACGTATCGAGCGGCTGATTGTTCGTCGTCGCGCTGCTTGATCGCGATGCCACGCTCGTTTGCGGACGAATCTCATCCCGCTTGCGAGCATACCAACCACCGCCGGTCGTTCCCTGCGATGATGATTCGTTGCTGGCTAGTTGCGTGACAGGCGTCATGAGATCGGTCTGGGCGAGCTTGGTCGACAGCGGATCGTTGGCGGCGACACGCTGGACGTTACGATCGGTGCCGCGATCAACTGCGGCCACTGCTTCGGTCGCGGCCATCTGCGATTGCGCGAATTGTTGCGCAGCTTTCTCGCTGCTACCGGAGCGCACCCATTCGACCCATGTTAGTTGCAGCTCCGAAAGATTCTCAAAGCCATAATGCTTCTTGGTCGCGGCGGTCCAATTCTTGCTCTTCATCCCTTCGCCGACATAATCGACAAACTTTCGCTTGCCGCCCTGGGCGATCATGAAGCGCGCCAGCGAGTAACCCTGGGAATAGAGCGGCAATACATCCTTGGGATACTCCGTCATGGCGAACATTTGATTGAACGCAATACCGCGCTGCGTGGTGAGGAACACCAACAGGTTGTCTTCTTGCTTTTGCTTCTCGCTTTGATGTTCGACCGTGGTGCAAGCACCTTCATCAGCCCAGCGGGGCAGGGGGCGGCCAAAATGCGTGGCGAAAATGGCGTGGGTGACTTCGTGCGGCAGGACCGAGTCGAGCACCCGCTCGCGCGTCCCTTGCACCGACATCGTCCAACCGAAGGGACGGCCGCGATCGAACATAAAGCTCGTTGCACCACCGGCACCAATGTTGCCGACAGTAACGCGGATCGGGCAAGGTTCAGCCCAATCAGGCAAAGGTTGGCCGAGCCATTCGATGGCTAAATCGTGACGATACTTCTCCGCCGAGTCGCAAACTTCCTTGGCAAGTTGCGGCGTGGCGGCATCGACGATGAAGTTCTGCGTGCGATAGCCTGCGCCTAACGAGAGTAGGGCGAAGGCGCACACCAATGTGCGGCAGATGCGAGCTTCCATGCTCTGGGTCACTCCGTGATTTCGAGTGGGCGTTACCAGTCACATCCTGTGACTAGTGTGGGGGCGCGTCGTTCTTGCGGGGGTGCAAACGCCGCGCCAATGTTGGTTCGGGCGACCCAGTTCGTGCTTAAGCCTCGCTGGTGACAAGGTTTGACTGCGGCGCTTGTCGGCCAGTTGCCGCCGTCGGCTTGAACTTTTGTCGCTGCCGATGTGTAAAGTTTTCCAAGCGTACCCCGAGCAGGGCGAATTCACCAACGGCGATTTTAGCTAGCTCGCCCCCGGCGTGAACTTTGCGGGTTCTACAAGCTGGCAGCAGGCAGGTAGGGAAGCAGGGTGTGGTGAGTCTGCGAGCCGCACCACTGGCCTAGCGCATTCGAGCTAGCATCGCTGTCGTCTGGTGCGGCATAATACAGGCTGCTCGCTTCCCCACTCCCATAGCTTATGCCATGACCGATCGTGCCGCTCATTTCGTCGCGGGTCGATATCGCCTAGGTGTCGTGGCGGTAGTCATCGTTACCGCCACGGCCTGGATGGTCATCGCCCGCCAGTTCGATCCGGGTGCCGTACTCCCGGTGATCGTCGCCAGCGTGACTAGTATTGCCATCGCAATTTACTGGGCACTGCGTAGCGTGGCGACGGCTAGCGCGTTTGTGATTGCTTGTCTGATTGGCGGGTGCGTGCTGTTGCCCAGTGGTCCCTTCGGACAGATGCGCACGATAAAACGCGATGGCCAGTGCTTCACGAATCTGCGTCAGATATCCTCGGCTTTACAAGCCTACCACGATGTCAATAGTTCATTTCCGCCGGCGTATACGACGGATACGTACGGACAACCACTACATAGTTGGCGCGTATTGATCCTGCCCTATATGAGCGAGCAAGATCTTTATGAACAATTCAACTTGGACGAACCGTGGAACAGCCAACACAATCAAAAGGTAGCCCGCCACACCCCGGTGGCGTTTCGGTGTCCGATGGCGTGGCAGGATCATCCGAGTGGCGCGGGCGTGACGCAATATGTAGCCGTCGTCGGTAAGGACACCATGTGGCCAAAAGCGGAGGCCGTAAAACTAGCGGAAGTTACTAGCGACCCTTCTCGGACGATTATGGTGGTGGAATGGCCCGATTCAAATATCGCCTGGAACGAACCCCGGGATTTTCCGCTTTCAGATTGGGGCTTACTGGCGGACTCACTCCCGCGTCACGCCAGCGGCACTAAGAATCTCCATTCCTTATTTGTCGTAATGGCCAATGGTAAAGTGAATCGCTTTGATTTTTCCGAGATTCCACCCGATAAACGCCAATTACTATTTCTCCGAATGGCGAAGGAAGCGACGAAAGTGCCAAAGGATTAGAATCCAAATCGCCCATCAGTCGCCCATCATGACCGACACTCTCAACCACTTCACTGCTCAACGACGCCGCTTGATCGTGGTGGTGATTGTCGTCGCGCTGGCGGTGGCCTGGATGTGGTTCGCCCGCCAACATGGCTCGGACGCGACATTCTTGGCGATCGTCGCCGGAGTGGGTGGCATTACCGTCGCGCTCTACTGGGCGCTGCGCAGTCTGGCGACAGTCAGCATGTTCGTGGTCGCTTGCTTGATTAGCGGTGGCATTTTGTTGCCAAACGCGTTTATTGAAGCTTCCCGCAATGACGTGCGGACCATGCAATGCCGGAGTAATCTCCAGACCATTAGTGTTGCGATTCACCACTATCACATCGCCCATGGCTCGTATCCGCCAGCCTATACTACCGACAAGAATGGCCGAAGGCTACACAGTTGGCGGGTGCTCATCTTGCCTTATCTGGCGCAGAAACATCTGTACGATCAGTTTCGCCTGGACGAACCGTGGAACAGCACGCACAACCTCCGCGTTGCGCGCCAAACGCCGTACGTCTACCAATGCCCCAGCGCGCGCAAAGGCGATTCCATCTGGCCTGTCTTCACTCAATACGTCGCAGTTGTCGGCAGGAATACCATGTGGCCCGGAGCAAAGCCCATAGATCCCGCCGATATCCGTCGTGGCGACACCCATACCATTTTGCTCGTGGAGTGGCCGGACTCAAACATTCAATGGAGCGAGCCGCGCGATCTACCGGTGGCGAAGTTGTTCCTGCTCGCGGAGTCGGGCCCGGCGCGCCAACACACCGGCGAGCATTATCATTCAATTCCGCATGTTGTGTTCGCGGACGGAAATGTGCGGGAGTTTGATTTTGCCAAGTACAAAGAACAGTACTCGGAAACCCGCTTCTCTCACGATGGGAAAGAATTGAACGGAGATACTTGGGACGAAGAATTCTGATTGATCCCCTTAACATCAACCGTTCGATAACCATGGAAGCGCGAAGGATCGCGCGTGCTATCAACGGAGTGAACGCTATGCTGGCAATGAATGCGCGGTCGATGGTGGGTTTGCTTGTGGCGCTAGCTTGTTGGACGACGAGCGCAACGGCCTGTCCCTTCTGCGAGGCAACTTCGCCGA
>JBGSHH010000555.1:0-4700 GCA_041752355.1 Pirellulaceae bacterium
TGCTTTCCCAACGGCGTTTTGCGACAGGTAATGTGCGGCGATTGCGGTGCCATCTCGGCATTCAAGGCGATGAAATCCCGCCAAGGATCCGGGACGCTGTCGTCGATAAAGATCGCTTCGACCGGACACTCCGCGACACAAGCACCGCAATCGGTGCATTCATCGGGATGAATATAGAGCATCTGGTCCCCTTCGTAAAAGCAATCGACGGGGCAAACCACCACGCAATCGGTATACTTGCAACCAAAACAAGGCTGTGTGACGACGTGAGCCATTTGAGTGTGTTCCTTTGCTGGATTTGACCAATACGGAGTGTTCCAACCAGCTAATCCGGATCGCGTACTTGCCTGGCCAAGAATTCCGGCGAGAATTTGGATATGGACCGCAATAGCGTTGAACTCGTCGCCCAACATGTCGCTGGCGATGAACTGGCCGCCCGCGAGATTCATGAGCGCTTTGCGAAGCGCTTGCTCGGTTTGGCAAAGGTGATGCTTTCGGACAAACTGGCGGCGCGACTCGATCCGGAAGATGTCGTGCAATCGGCCTACCGCAGTTTCTTCGTCAAGACGCGGACTGGCCAACTTGCTATCCGCGAAAGCGGCGAATTGTGGCGTTTGCTGTCGGCCATCACTCGACATAAGGCGCTGCATGCGGTGGAGCGTGAAACCACCGACAAACGTCAGCCAGAACGGGAAACCTCCGGCGCAGAAATGGCGACGACGAATGATTCGCCCGCGGAAGTTGCCGCAGTAGCTGACGAACTTGCAGCAATCCTGGCAGAATTATCCGCTGAACAATGCCGGCTATTCGAACTTCGTTTGCACGATGAGCCGCCGGAACGAATCGCCATCAAACTCAATAAGTCTCCGCGAACTGTGCGAAGGATGCTGCTCGAGTTGCGGCAGGTGTTTGAGCGCCGGATGAGTACCGATATCGATCGGCAGCTTGTTTCAAACTCTCCTACCCTGCTGCTCAATGCGACCGCCCAACTCGACTATCGCGATTTTCAATTGGAACAATTGGCCGGTATGGGCGGCTTTGGCAAGGTGTATCGGGCGTATTGGAAATCGCGTCAGCAAACGGTCGCCGTCAAAGCGTTGCGACGACAGTTCATGTTGGATTTGGTGGCGGTTAAGCACTTTGTGCGCGAGGCGCACATCATCGGCACGCTTGACCATCCCGGTCTCATTCGCGCCTATGGTTTGGGCCGTTTGCCAACAGGCGGCTACTTTCTTGTGCTCGATTGGCATGCTGGCGGAGATTTATCGAGGGTGGTCAATTTCTCATTCCCCGACGCGCTCTGTTTTGTGGAACAAGCGGCGGAGGCCATCGCGCACGCGCATCAGCATGGAGTCGTTCACGGCGACTTGAAGCCGAGCAATCTGCTGCTCAGTCATTCTGGGCAGATCGTTGTCACCGACTTCGGCTTCGCCACGGCGCAGCGTAGTGGCGAGGATCGCGCGCATTGTGCTGGCGGCACGGTAGGCTTCTCCGCGCCGGAAGTCTGGCAAGGTGCGGCCCCACTCCCCGCGAGCGACGTGTATTCTTTGGGCCGCGTGCTGAACGATTTGATGGGACGCGCGACAGTGGATGTAAGTCTACGCGAGTGGACTATATACGAACGTGTCCAACCGATTATTCAGCAATGCCTTGAATCCCAGTCGGATAGACGCTGCACCGCCAAGGAATTGGCAACCAAGCTAGGTGAACTTAGAAACAACTCGCAATAATCTGCGTGAAATTGATTTCTTTCGCGCTAATACCGCATCAAGATTTCTTCCGGCTCAATGCCTGCGAGCAGCGAACAATTTCCGGCGGCTATGTCTTCGCCTAGTTGGGTGACCAGTCGATAGTAGCGATCGCTGGGGCGCTTGCCATTGAGTTCGCGCGTAAGATCCTGGCAAGCGATATCGGCGGCGGTGCGCACAAGTTCGTCGTTTTGTTGCGCCGCATACAGACTAGTGCAGAGGATCACGATCAGTTTTTGCACACGCAACGACAACTCCGACATGCGGCACTGTCGATCAGCGAGTTTGAGTTGATGCTTGCGCATCGTGCCGCTAATTTCCAGTGGCATCGCTTGCAAGGCTTCGGCGGCGAACTGCGCATGGGGGGCGAGATTCTCCGGCATTTTCGGCAGTGTCGGCGACGAGCGCGGCGTGACGTATTGCGCTAGCAACCACGAGGCATAAGGTCCCATCGCTCCCTTCAACGCCCACAGATGCGACGGGTTCATGGGGTTGGGCTTCTTGATGCCGGCGGCAGCCAGCGCTTTGCCGACAGGCTCAAAATAGGTCGTGCCATGTTGCTTCACGAGCGACTTGAAGAACGCCATGCCGAGCATTTCCCCTTCCCCTTCGTAGATGCAAGGGGCGAGGTATTCGTGCACATTGTCGCCAAAACTATGGCCGGCGAGAAACGAACGCCCGCCGTGTGTTTTCATAAATAGTTCGATGGCGGCTTCCTTCATCGCTTCGCTGCCGAAGATCTTAGCGACGATGCATTCCATCTCACCGCGATAGCCTTGGTCGATGAGCGAACTGCACCAGGCCACCAGCGCGTCGCAAGCAACGATCAGTCCCGCCAGGCGTCCCAGGCGTCGCCGCACGAGTTCGCGCTTCTGAATCGGTTCGCCGTAGGTCACGCGGAAGTGGGCCCAAGGAATCATGCCGGCGAGCATTTGCCGCATCGTGCCAGCGGCATTGGCACACAAGGCGATGCGACCGAGATTCAAACCATGATAGGCAATCGTCAAGCCGCTGCCCCGCGGCGGCACGAGCAAGTTGCTCGCAGGCACGCGGAAGTCTTTAAAGATGATGCCGCGATTGTAGGTATGCTTGAGCGCGTGTAGCCCATACTTGCGCAACTGAAAGTGGTCGTTCTCTGCGCTGGGCAAATCGACAATCAACACAGCCGGCTTATCTTCAATCAAGCAGACCAGGCCAATCGTGCGCCCCGGAACGACGTTGGTGATGAACAGCTTCTCACCGTTGACGATGTATTCATCCCCTTGTTTGACCGCCTGTGTGCGAAGCGCCGTGAGATCGGAACCGGCACAAGGTTCCGTCAGCGCGAAGGCCGAGAGGCGTTCGCCGCCGGCCAGTTTGGGAAGCCAACGCTGCTTTTGCTCTTCGTTGCCGAAAGTCCGCACGGGATCGACGGCGCCGATGCAACCGTGCACGGAAGCCAGACCCGCGATCGTTGGATCGACCATCGCCATCTGCGTCAAAAACCACGCGAAACTGCGAAACGGCACGCCCAGCCCGCCATATTCCCGGTCGACGAGCATTCCCCAGTAGCCTGTCGCCGCCAGGTCGTTCAGCACGGTATCGGAGATTTTGCGTTCGTCGTTGTAGAGCGAATTGGCGCGCTTATGTCGCTTCACCACTTCCAGCGCGCGATCCATGGCGGCGCGCACGTCGTCGGGTGTGTGGATGGGTGAGGGTTGAAACAATTCGACCGGCACGACGCGATCCCACACAGCGCGATGGGCGGGGCTGTTGACGGTTTGATACTGCGGCTGAAAAAGTTGCTCGACTTGATCGTCGGCTTTGTCAATCGCGCCCGTGCGTCGTGCTTCGTCAGCGCTCTTGCCGCCGAGTGTGAGGGCCGTTTCGGCAAACGAGGCCTCGCCTGGGGCATCGGGGTTTTCGCTGGTTGGTTCTTCCGGCAAGGTCGCGCGATTCATGAAGATCTCCTACTGGCGGGGAGAGGTGCAAACGCCAGACGTGGCTACTTGCTATAATCTTAGCGGCATTTGGGGGACGGCAAGTCGAATCGGCGCTCGATTGTGCCGATTCTTCATCGAATCGCGAGTGCTGTAGCAACTGAACCGACTTGGCCCGCCACGTTTTTGCCGGGAAAATCCGCATGACCTCTTCTCTGCCCTCTCGCACGCGTCGCGATGGCTGCGGATTTACAATCGCCACTGCCGTTTTTACCTGCTTGTTTTTGGTGATCAACGGTATCGCCTTAACCGCCAGCTATGGCGTGTTGGCGGAGTATGGCCCGGGATTGCTACAGCGCGACAAGGTGAAGCAACTCATCCTGTTCGTCGGCCCGGTGCTGTTGGTGTTCGTCGAATGGACCATTGTCGATTGGCTCGGCCGCTGGTTGTTTCACACCAAGACGAAACGTTAGCGAGGCTCGCTACCAGCCCGCCGCGCCAGCGAGGGAAGAGTTATGGTGATCCCGTACCAGCGCCGCGGAGATCGGTTGAGGTTCCCGGCTGATCGACCTGGGGTCCATATAGCGCGACGTCTGGCGAGCTCTGCGGCGCTATGCCAATGCATCCATACCCCATCCTCGCTGACGCTTCGGGTTGGTGTTCATCACGCTCCGCGTGATGCCGCTGGATGGTGACTTTTGAGGGTTACTCGCTGGTCTCGCCATCCGCGTCTCTGCGGTGAAGTTAGGCGAGTATCCGTGGGTTGGCAAGTCAAACGACATCACGCGGAGCGTGATGAGCACAAAAAGAAAGTACTCATCACGCTCCGCGTGATGCAGCTGGATGGTGACTACTGCGCGCTATGCACGGGCCACTCTTCGATGGAGTTAGACGAGTATCCCTACCTTGGGGCGTCAAACGACATCACGCGGAGCGTGATGAGCACAAAGCGCCGCGCTGACGCTGCGGGTTGGTGGCGAAATTCCTGGAATCCTTTCCCAAAAGTGACCAAAGGTGTCACGACGCTAGCGTT
>JBGSHH010000556.1:0-2484 GCA_041752355.1 Pirellulaceae bacterium
ACTGGTTACCGCAAAAGCTAAATGGGACAGGCATCATACGGTCATTATACGAACGGTTGGCCCGTGGTTGGCGCGTGGGGCCTGGGGATGCGTTGCGTAGCGCGGTGAGTCGCGCAGGAAGCTACGGATGCATGGTGGCGAATGCGCGTTACCTTCCGCAACGAAAATGCCTGTTGAAAAGTCGCCTGGCTATTCAGCGAACGGGGTGAACAGCTCGTGCTTTGGCGCGCTCGTGATGCGGGTGACAAAGGGGAATTGTCATCCCCAACGCCAACACCCAAGGCGAAGATCGAAAACAGACGGCACGGCAGGCGGACGCCTACCCGACTAGGACTCTCCGCTGGGGAGGTCTTTGCCGCGACGCTTGCGGCGGCCTTTGGGAGGCGGGACGCCGGGGCGCCCGTAGTCGCTGACGCGGATCGCTTTCGCACGGGGGCCTTCGCCGAGGAAGACGTATTTCCAATTGGCAGTCACGGTTTCATCGCCGCCGCCGAACTCCCGAATGTAATGTCCGCGCGTTGTCGCCGGGGTGTCCGGTGGAGGCGAACGCATGGCGCGTTCCACATCGTCGTCGTCGATCAACACGTTGGTATGATCGCCGTTCTTGAGCTTCATGAAGTAGCCAGCGTCGGAGAGTTCGTGATAACGCAGGTCGATCTTCTTGCGGGCGACGTAGCTGGCATCGCGGCCGGCCTGCTCGAGCAAGAACAGTTTCGTGACCCAATCGAGATCGCCAACGAGCGTTTGCGGTTCGTGCTCGAGTCGATCGAGCACATCGCCCCAACGACGCAGCACTTCGCGAGCTTCGACAGGCGCTTCGGGGCGGCGCATCAGAAAGCGATGGCAGGCCAACCAATAGAAACGTTGCAGTTCGAGCGCGGTCGCCGTTTGTCCGCCCCCCAGCGCGACACTCGCGGTGAGCGTGGCATCGGCACACAGCCGATGCAGCGAACGAATCGGTTGCTTGACGCGCGGAATGTTTGGCAACTCGCCCGCTTCGAAGCAATCGAGGACCAGCAGCGTCGTGCCGATGCGAAGAAACTCCGCCGTGTCGGCCATATTCGAATCGCCCAGCGCGATCTGCAAGCGTTGCCGCGGTTGCATCAAATCGAAGTAATCGCGAGGCGAGAAACAGGCTTCGACAAAAATGGTCTTGAAGAAGTGACCGAACGAAAACAAAGGGCGATCCCACAGAAAACCACCAAAGCCCAGCAGGCAGTTCATCGCGGGCGCTTTGTCGGAAAGCTGAAAGTGGCCATCGGTATCGACATGGCCTGCGCCGGAAACAACTGCGCGGCTCAAGAGGAAGGGGGTGAGCGCGCGACGCGTGTGGCGAAACGCAAACAGATGCGTC
The DNA here is from genome assembly GCA_041752355.1 of Pirellulaceae bacterium. Classification (GTDB taxonomy): domain Bacteria; phylum Planctomycetota; class Planctomycetia; order Pirellulales; family Pirellulaceae; genus JAEZGD01. Next base: position 1,355 of record JBGSHH010000556.1, read on the forward strand.
AACACCAACAGCGCAGCGGCCAGGGGCGCGGTGATCAGGCGGGTCGTTTTATCGAGGACCAGCGCGAGCCAGCCGGGACATTGATGCCCCGTCTCGCGCCCTTCGGCCACATCGCGACCAAAGAGCAGCAAGGCCAAACGCTTGGACGTATCGAACGATTCCAGTGGAAAATACAGCAGCGATGCCAAGCCGATATAGCCCAGCATCGCCACGATCACCACCAAGAAGCAAAGCCAAGTGAGAACCACCAGCGGCAGCATCATGATCAAGCCTGCGCGCCAGGCGGCCAATCGCCAACCGGAGGCGAGCGTCGCCTCGTAGTTTTCCTGCGCGCCGTAGACGTTGCCGTAACCATCGCGATCGTTCTTGAGCAGCGCGAACTCGCCTGCCACACCGGAAGCTTGCGCGGCTTCCGAGAGCAAGCGATCTTGCGCGCGTTGATAGGCGAGCACCTGACGCGGGCCACGACACTCCGGCGTCGAGCCTTCGATCAAACCGCCATCGGACATGGGGCGTTCGGTTTCAAACCAAACCGCGCCGCCTGTGGCGGTGAAGACGCCGTCTTTGAAGTGTTTGGCTTCGACGGTGAGCAACTGACGGCGCAGCGCGAGGACGAGCGCGCGAAAGAGCAAGTATTTCGGCGGGCGGGAAGCATTCGCATCGTTGGGATGAAACCGAATGGCATACTCGGTTTCCAGTCCCACGAGGCGATCGAAGATGGTCGCGTTATTCGCCACCGAAGGGAACTACCGTTTCGTCGAGATAGTCGGAGGGCTGTTGTTGGCTGTCGCTGGCAATCGCGCGCACGATCGCCAACAGGCTCTCGGCAGGGGTGATCGCCGGCGCCACGCTGGCAAGTTCCATTTCCGGCAGGTTGTTAATGGGGGAAGGCATGATAACCTCGGCAAGAGAGGCGGGGAGAGTTTGGTCGTCGGTTCTGGTGACGACACCTCTTCATGGTAGCCAGCGGACCAGCGCCGGGCAAGTAAAGTTGCGGGAAGCGGTCCCAAGCGGCCTGGGGATTGCCGTTTTTGATACGACCGGCGGTGAGGTGTCCGGCGGTTGCCGTTTCGGGAAGAGAAGAGCGCGCAGGAACGGTTGTCCTGCGGGCGCGAAACGGGTCTGTCCTC
>JBGSHH010000557.1:0-7634 GCA_041752355.1 Pirellulaceae bacterium
AACCGGTCGCCGAAAAGCCGACCTCCCTCAAGCCTGCCACGGAAGAAGCCGCAGGAACATCGGAGCAAGCCACGGCGGAGAATGCGGAAGCCGCAACTGCCGAATCCCCGGATGCCAGCGAAGCTTCCCCAATCCCAGAGGCCGCGCCGGTCATGGATGCCGTGGCGCGCGTCACCGCAGCCCCCGCCGAAACGCCAGCCGAAACACCCTCCGCAACTGAGACGATGGCCGAGCCAGTCGCCGAAGTGGCTGCCGAGCCAGGGGTTGTCGCGGAAGAAGTCGCGCCGGTTTCTGACGAGGAAGCAGCGGACGCCACCGTCGCGGAAGAACCATCGGCTGAAGTCGCTTCCGCTGAAACAACAACGCCAGCGGAGACAACAACGCCAGCGGACGCCTCCTTCACCGAAGTTAGCCCCTCGAAGCGCAGTGCATCTGAAACGAAGCCAGCGACCGGTCTCAAGCCGGAAGTTCATGCTGCGGTTCGGGCTGCCGTGCAAGACGCGGTGAAGACGAATGAAGTCGTCAAAGCGCAGCGCAAGAAGAAGAAAAAGAAGAAGAAGGAACAAGCCGCGATTGATGCGGCCTTCAAAGATTACTTCGACTATCAAGAACCGCTGCAGCACATCCCTCCACATCGCGTCCTGGCGATCAATCGTGGCGAACGGGCGAAGGTGTTGCGCGTCAAGATCGAGGTCGATCAAGAAGCCATGTTTCGCGAGGCCGAGCCGCTGCTCGTGCCGCCCGATCATCCGCACGCCGATTTCTTGCGAGAATGCCTGCAAGACGCGCTGACGCGACTGATCGTGCCGAGTTTGGAGCGGGAAGCGCGCCGTGAAATGACCGAGAAATCGGAATTTCACGCCGTCGATGTGTTCGTGCGAAACTTGCGCAAACTGCTGCTCCAAGCGCCAGTGAACAATCATCGCGTGTTAGCGGTTGATCCCGGTTTCAAGAGCGGCTGCAAGTTGGCAGCGCTCGATGAATTCGGTAATGTCATCGGCCATGCCATCATTCATGTCGTCGGCAATGAAGAGCGTCGCAAGAAGGGGCGCGAGCAAATTGTCGACATGCTCCGCACACTGGAGCTCAACGTCGTCGCTATTGGCAATGGCACCGCTTGCCGCGATACCGAACAACTCATCGCCGAAATTATCGCTGGCGAGTTGGTCGATCGCGATGTGCAATATGTCATCGTTAATGAAGCCGGCGCAAGCGTTTACTCCACCAGCCCCATCGGTCGCGAGGAGTTCCCCAACTACGACCCGCTGCTGCGGAGCGCGATTTCGATCGGTCGTCGCTTGCTCGACCCGCTTTCGGAATTGGTGAAGATCAATCCCGCCAACATCGGCGTGGGGCTGTATCAACACGACGTTAAGGCGAAGCATCTGCGCGACTCGCTCGACGCCGTGGTGGAATCGGCGGTGAATTATGTCGGCGTCGATGTGAACACCGCTAGTCCCGCGTTGCTCCGTTATGTGTCGGGACTCAATCAACTCACCGCCCGCCGCCTGTACGAGCATCGCTGCCAGCATGGCTCGTTCAAGAATCGCGAAGAACTCAAGGCGGTGGCTGGCTTTGGCGATGCGGCCTTTGTGCAAGCGGCAGGATTTTTGAAGATCCTCGGCGGCGACAATCCTTTGGATGCCACTTGGATTCATCCTGAGAGCTATCCTGTCGCGGAAAAAGTGCTGGAACGCCTCCATAGCGATATGACCGAACTGGCCGACGCGGTGCCGGTCGTTGTCACGCCTCCCAAGGTGAAATTGAACTCGAAGTTCGCCAGCGGTTTGGAAACCAGCGAATCCGTCACAGCAGTACCTGTGACTGCCGAACCAGCAACTGGGGAAGTTGAAGCCTCGCCTGCGGCCGAAACATCTGTTGCCCAAGCACAGTTCGAATCCGCCGTCGATCTCGTTGGGGATGCGGTGTCCGATCCTATCGCCGAGCCAATCGGCCCTGTGTCGGAAGCAATTGTCGCGGAAGGATCTGGCGCAGAAGAATCTGGCGCGGAAGAAACAGCGCCGGCAGCCGAAACGACGGCAGTGGAGACGACGGCAGCGGAAACGCCTGCCGACCCTGCTCCGCCTGCAGCTCCCAAGGGCCCCACGTTGGCTGAGCGTGCCGCGCAGATCGATGTCGCGGCGATCGCCCAGGAGTTGGAAGCTGGCGAGCTGTTGCTGCAAGATATTGTTGCTTCGTTGATGCGTCCCGGTCGCGATCCGCGCGAGGACTTGCCGCCGCCGATCTTCCGCCGCGGCATTATGAAGCTCGAGGACTTGCTCCCTGGTATGGAGCTGCAAGGGACCGTGCTGAATGTTGTCGACTTCGGCGCATTCGTGGATATCGGTCTGTCCGATAGTGGCCTGGTCCACATCAGCCGTCTGGCCGATCGGTACGTGCGCGATCCGCATGAAGTGGTCGGTGTCGGGGATGTGTTGAAGGTCTGGGTGGTGGATGTCGATAAGCAACGTCGGCGCGTCTCGCTCACAGCGATTCAGCCCGGCACCGAGCGTCCGCCGCAACCCAAGCGCGAGAAGCAACCGCGCGGCGAACGTCCACCACGCCCACGCAATCGCCCGCAAGGTCAGCAAGTTGCCGGACAACAGGGTGCTCAACAAGGTGGCGCTCCGCAGGGAGGCCAGCCGCAATCAGGGCAGACTTCTGGGGACCGGCCACAACGTTCGCGTCCGCCGCGTCCCGCACCGGCTACCGCAAGTGGTGGTGGCGGTGGTGGTGCTCCGCCATCGCGTCCACCGTTTCGCAGCAGCATGAGCTTCGGCGCTGGCAAGGGAAATCGTGATCCGGCTCCGACGGTCGGGTCCAAGAAGATGCTCGGCAAGCAACTCAAGGCGAAGAAGAAGGTCAAACCTAAGGCCGAACTGACACCGGAGATGGAGCAAGGTCGCGAGCCCATGCGGTCGTTCTCCGATCTGTTCCAGTTCGTCAAGAAAAAGGAAGACGACGACGGCGACGACAAGAAATAATCGCTCGTTCGCTACGAATGCAACGTCGTGAACCGCCGACTCCTCGGCGTTTGCGACGTTTTTTCGTTCTTGCTTGCCAACGCAAGGTTTTGATCGGGGAAGTGGCACGCTATACTCAACACTTCCCCCACTTCCCGAGAGTTTCTTGCCATGGATTTCGACGAACGTCTACAAAAAGCGATCCAGCGCGGCCAGCGCCGAGGCGAGGAGCAAGCGGCCGAAGCCAAGCGGCAAGCGCTCAGCGAAGAGGATCTCAAACGCCTACACGGCAAGGTTCGATTGGAGCTTTCCGATCACATCGAACATTGCGTGCAGCGATTGCCTAACTTCTTTCCCGGCTTTCGCTATGAAACCATCTTCGGCGAGCGTGGTTGGGGGGCGGCCGTGCGGCGCGATGACATTCGCATCGTGGCAGGCAAGCGGTCCGATGAATATAGCCGCTTGGAAGTGACAGTGCGTCCGCTATCGTCGGTGTTGGTGGTCGATCTGGCGGCCAAAGGAACGATTCGCAACCGGGAAGTCTTCGTCCGCAACTACTACGAAAAAATTGAAGACGTCGACCCCGCCAAGTTCATGCAGTTGGTCGACGCCTGGGTACTGGAATACGCGGAAATGTATTCCGCCCATTCGTAACGCTTACTTCTGGAAAGCCGGCGCATGCCGACCTGGCTCGAATACGAACCGCGCATTCGGCTGGGCATCTTTGTTGCGTTGTTTCTGTTGCTCGCCCTGCTGGAATGGCTGTTGCCGCGTCGGCAGCTGACCGCGCATAAGACTCCCCGCTGGCTCAGTCATGCGGCTTTGTTTGCGATCAACGTGCTGGCGGTTCGCTTGCTCGTGCCGTTGTCGGTGGTGGGGTTGGGCGTCTATGTCGAAACTTCGCGGATCGGCTTATTGCAATGGTTGGATCTGCCCGATTGGCTGGGCGTGACACTCGCCGTGCTGCTACTCGATGTGGCCATTTATGGGCAACATGTGCTGTTTCATCGCGTGCCCCTGTTGTGGCGATTGCACCGCGTGCATCATGCGGACCTCGATATAGACGTCACGACCGGCTTGCGCTTTCACTTGCTGGAGATCGTGCTGTCGCTGGGGATTAAAGCCGCAGTGATCCTGCTGATCGGCGCGCCAGCGCTGGCGGTGTTGATCTTTGAAATCCTGCTCAATGCAGGCAGCATGTTCAGCCATAGCAACTGGCGTTTGCCGCTGGGGGTGGATCGTGTTCTGCGGTTCGTCATGGTCACACCGGACATGCATCGCGTGCATCATTCCGTCGTGCCGACCGAGACCAATAGCAACTTTGGCTTTCATCTTTCCTGGTGGGATCGCATTTTTCGCACCTATCAAGATCAGCCTGCTGCTGGACACGAAGGGATGACGATTGGCCTGTCGGAGTTTCGCGACGAACAACAATCGGATCGCTTGCCGGGAATGCTCCTCTTGCCCTGGCAAGGGGGACGAGCGGACAATACACCACAAGAAGGTATGTCCGACTCGACTTGATCATCCCGTCCTTTTTTCAACATCCACACCTCATGGTCAACATCCACATCCGCTACCTCGGCGACCTCCGCTGCGAAGCCACGCATGGCCCCAGCGGCACCACGCTCTTCACCGATCCACCGATTGATAACCATGGAAAGGGAGAGTCGTTTTCGCCGACCGACCTCGTCGCGACGGCACTGGGAACCTGCGTGTTGTCGATCATGGGGATCATGGCGCAGCGCAACAATTGGGATCTCTCCGGCACCACGGTCGATGTCAGCAAGGAAATGGCGACTGCGCCGATTCGCCGCATCGGCAAACTCACCGTCAACGTTCATATCCCCCATGACCTCCCGACAGACGTGCGGCAAAAACTGGAAGCGGGCGCGCACACCTGTCCTGTCCATAAGAGCCTGCATCCGGATATCGCAGCGCCGATGGTCTTTCGTTATGGTGTTTGATGTGAAAACACTAAGGCTGGTAGTTGGCTTCTGTGGCCACCAACTTTTTGAAAATGAAAAGGCATGTTTCACGCAAAGGCGCGAAGACGCAAAGATAGGAACCCAGAGGATTTCAGCCAGCGCGGGCCAAATTGCTGCCGTGTTTTCTTGTCTTCTTCGCGTCTTAGCTCCTTTGCGTGAGCTTTCTGCGCATAACGGGAACGGTCCGCCGACCCTTTCGCCGTTTCCTGTGGCTCCTAGCCGCTTAACCGCTTCGCTAGCATCGCCTTAGCGCACCCACCGCGGCAAACCGCCAAAACTTTTCTCAAAAACATGGGCCGTCGTTGCACGGATTCGCCCGCGCGCTGCCTCTATTACCCATAGCAGGCTTACACGGAGCCTGTTTCACGGGAGAGGGAGAGAAGCAATGCGGCTCACACTGCGCACCATGTTGGCGTGCCTCGATGCGGATGACCGGCTCGATCCGGTTGATGCCGAGGAATTGAACACCAAAATCGACCAAAGCAAACACGCCACCGAATTGGCCCAGCGCATTCGTCGCGTGGTCCAGCATCCGCGTTTGAATTCGCCCCGCCTGGATGGCAAAGGGATGGGGCTGGACCCCAATTCCATCGCCGAATATCTCGACAACGTGCTGCCGCACGATCGCATCGGCGAGTTCGAGCGCGTTTGTCTCCAATCGGACGTGCAACTCGCGGAAGTCGCCGCCTGTCATCAGATTCTCGTCTTGGTTTTGGAGCAGCCGGCCGAGATTGAGCCACCGCTGCGCGACCGCATCTATCACATGGCGGCCGAGTCGAGCCGTCGCACGACGACCGGCGCGACCAGTCAAACATTGCCTGGGCCCGATGGTACGAACGTCCGTATCGATCGTCCCGCGACCACAAGTCCTGCGACGAGCACCGCCACCGCTGTGGAATCCGCGCCGACTCCCAAACCTGCGCCTGAAGTGCCCGACTATCTGCGAGCTGGTCGCAAGCCTTCGCTTTGGCCGCTGGCGCTGGCCGCGCTGCTGGCATTCGCAGTGGTGGGAATTGGCCTACGGGCGATGGGTCCGCTCGATCGCCATCATCCGATGGCTGCCGTCCTAGGCCTAGGCGACAAAGAAGTCGCCGACGTCGGCAACAATAGCGGCGAGAATCCGCCGCCGATCGTTCCGAGCGATACTGTCCCAGCCGATGTACCTGACGACCAGAAACAGCCGATCGATGACCCCACGCTGCCTGTGAATCCTAGCGAGGAGGATCCCGAACTCGTACCTCCCAAGACAGCGCTCGAGCCGCGTGACGACAAGAAGACTGCGCTGCCGGATGAGACCCTGCCGCCGCTCGATCCGACCGACAACACACCGCCCAAGACCACACCCCAAGTGCCGGTTGATCCGCCTGTCGATCCTCCGGTACCAAGCGATACCGATCCGAAACCAATGGAGCCAATGCCGCTTGAGCCCAGGCCGCCGGTCGTGGGCGATACGACGCCTCAACCGCCGCTGGACCCACCGGTTCCCGCTGCGGATGTGGGTCGTTTTGTTTCGGAAGATCAGGTTTTGGTCCGGCGCAATGCGATGGACCAGCAATTCGCACGCGTGCCGGCGAGGGCGTCGGTCTTTGTCGGTGATGAATTGTTGGTGCTGCCGGCTTATCGTCCCCAGTTGCTCCTGGCGACCAATGTGCAAATGACGATCGCTGGTGAATCGCGTTTACGACTGGGAATGAACGATGCGGAAGGCGTGCCGCAAGTGAGTATCGAATTCGGACGCGTGTTGTTAGCCAGCGTGGGTAAGCCTAATACCAAAGTGCGCCTCAATCTTGCCGGCATCCAAGGGCAAGTGATTTTGGCCGATGTCGACTCGGAAGTCGGCATCGAGGTGCGCGACTATTTGCCGCCCGGTGCGAATCCGCAAACCCTCGCTTCGGTCGAAGTCATTCGTCTATACACCACGCGCGGTAAAGCCGCCTGGCAAGAAGGGCCGGCCGATGCGCCTGGCGATACCTTTCCGATTCAGCAAGGGGAAGCGCGAAACTACGTCGGCGATACCGTGGGCGCGACCGCCGCGATTTCCTCGCCGCCCGATTGGATCGATGGCAAGAACATCTCCGACATCGATCGCCGCGCAGCGCATGATGTGGAGCAAAAACTGGCGATCGATAAGCCGCTCGAACTCACGCTTAATGAGCTCGCTAGTGAGATGGAACGCCGCGCCGAATTGCGTTCGCTGGCGATCCGTTCGCTCGCGCTGATGGATAAGTTCGAACCCTTCGTGTCGGCGTTCAACGATGAGAATCAACGCGCGTATTGGACCGCCGAGTACGATGTGCTGCGTGACGCCGTCGCGCGCGATCCCGACACAGCGACTAAGGTTCGCGCGGCGCTGGAGAAATTGCGTGGCGCCGAGGCGGGCGCGCAGCTCTTCCGCATGTTGTGGGGTTATTCGCCGGACGATTTAAAGACGGTGGAAATGCCGCTTGATTTGGTGAGGTATCTCGATGTCGAAGCCCTCGATCAGCGGGTCTTCGCTTATGAGAATTTGCGCCGCATCACCGGCTCGACGCAACTCTATCAGCCGCAATTCAACGCCGCCCGCCGCCGCACTCCCGTCGCACAATGGAATGCCCGCCTCAAAGCCGGCGAGATCGTTTATAAGGTGCCGCCGGGTCCGATTACGGATGTGAGGTAGGCATCGTCGTTGTTCGCACGGCGCGTC
>JBGSHH010000558.1:0-5382 GCA_041752355.1 Pirellulaceae bacterium
ACCTTCGTCGCGAAGTACATCGCAAAGGTGCGGCTCGTCCCTCGCCACACCCTACGCCTCCGCTTTCCGCCATGTACTTACGGCTCTAAACTAACCAGTTAACTCTCCATACTAATTGCGGTTCATGCTTTACCAACCGCACCATCCGCCCACCACAGAATTTCCATGCTACGCACTGTTTCTCCTGAGCTGACGAAGATTCGCGACAAAGTAGAAGCTGGCCAGCGCCTTTCGTTGGACGATGGCTTGTTGCTTTACAAACCAACAACGCCGCTGCACGAAGTCGGCGCACTGGCGAACCTGATGCGAGAACGCATCAATGGCAACGCTGGCTACTACAACATCAACACGCATCTCAACGCCACCAACATCTGCGTCTATCGCTGTACGTTTTGTGCGTTCCGCGCTGACTTGCGGGACGAGCGCGGCTATGTGATGAACGATGAACAAATTCTCGCCCGCGGGCAAGAAGCGGTCGATAACGGCTGCACCGAAATGCACATCGTCGGCGGGCTGCATCATCAGAAGAAGTATGACTGGTACGTCGATCTGGTGCGGCTGTTGCACAACGCCTTTCCCGATTTGCACCTCAAAGCGTGGACCGGCGTTGAGATCAACTGGTTTGAATTCCTCACCAAGAAATCGGTCCGCGAAATCCTGCAAGACCTCGTCGACGCCGGACTGGGTTCCATGCCTGGAGGTGGCGCGGAGATCTTCCATCCGGAGGTGCGCGGTCAGATCTGCGAGCACAAATCCGACGCCGCCAAATGGCTCGACATCCATCGCACGGCGCACCAGCTTGGTCTAAAGACCAATTGCACGATGCTGTATGGACATGTCGAACGCGATTACCATCGCATCGATCACCTGATCCGCCTGCGCGAACTGCAAGACGAGACCGGCGGCTTTCAGACGTTCATTCCGCTGGCGTTCCATCCCGACAACACCGGTCTGTCGCATATCAAGAAGCCTTCGTCGTTGATGGATCTGCGCACGATGGCGATCAGCCGCTTGATGCTCGATAACATTCCGCACATCAAAGCGTATTGGATCATGCTCGGCATCGGCACCGCCCAAACCGCGCTTAGCTATGGCGCGGATGATCTTGATGGGACCGTGCGGCATGAGTTGATCTATCACGACGCCGGTGCCACCACCCCGGAACTGCTAACGGTCGACCAGATCACGAAGCTCATCGCCGAAGCGGGCCGCGAACCAATCGAGCGCGACACGCTCTATCGTCGCGTCGAGCGCGACGCCGCGAATCCAGCGGCATGGCGAGTGGGGGAGCAGGTGACGGTGGGAGTGTGACCTACAGCAACAAATCATCCACTTTCACTTTGCGCTTGGGCAGTGCCAAGAGCGAAAGCGATTCGCCGCGAAAATGTTCGGAAGGTTTGGCGTATTTGCCGCGCGAAGGGTTGCGATGCACGATGATACGCCCGCCCGCCACGTCCACGACCCAATAATCCTTCACGCCTGCGGCGGCGTAGACTTGGGCCTTGCGGCCCAAGTCGAACGCCAATGTCGATACACTCACCTCCACCACCAGCAACGCCGTGGTGGGAACTCTGCGAACGGTACGCGGTGTCCCTTTCACCACGGTGACATCCGGCTCGGGGACGCTATCGTCGCTGATGGAAAGTGCATCTTGCCCCCGCACCCAATAACCATCGCCAAACGCTTGTCGTAAGGCTTCTATGACGAGACCCACTGTCGATGAATGATCGGGACCAAGCGGACTCATGAGAATGATTTCCCGATCGACTAGTTCCACACGTTGGTTTTCAAAGAAGCCTTGCTCGTGCAGGCGATGATACTCCGCACGTGTCCACGGGCGTGCGCTCGGTTCATGGGCAGTGATCGGGGTGAATGTATCCGCAGTAGCCATATCACTAATATACCCCAACGGAAAAGCTCCGGCGAATCTAGTTTCACCGAAGCTTTTTTGTTTCAATCTGCAATCAGAAATCTGCCTTCTGAAATTCTCCCTACATGACTTCCTTCAGCGGCTCGATCCCCGAATCCACTAAATACTGTGGGCGGCCGCGAAGATCGAACTCGCGCGTGTTTAGCGAGAGGCCGGCTTTGGCGTAGAGGGTGGCGAAGATTTCCTGGAATTTTACAGGGCGATCTTGGGGAACTTCGCCATACTTGTTGGTGCTCCCGATGACTTGTCCGGTCCGCATGCCGCCACCGGCCATGATGCAGGCGTTGGCTTGCGGCCAGTGATCGCGACTGTTCATCTTGTTCAGCTTGGGGGTCCGACCGAACTCGCCCCAGACGACAATCGAAACATCCTTGAGCATGCCGCGTTGTTCCAGATCTTCCACCAGCGATGACAAAGCCACGTCGAGCAATGGGAAGTCCTTGCGGGCTTGCACGTAGTTCATGCCATCGCCGCCGTGCCAGTCCCACCGAGTGAAGTTCATCGTCACCACGCGAGCACCGGCTTCAACAAGGCGCCGTGCCAGGCAGAAGTTGCGGACCATACGGGGCGCGCCGTCGCGCTCAAAGGCCGGATCATCAACACCGTAACGCGCGACCACGGCGGGATCTTCTTGCGACAGATCGAGCGCGTCGGCAAGTTTGGACGAGGTCAGAATGCCTAGCGCTTTCTCGGTGAAGGTATCGACGCCGCCCATATTCCCCATGGTGTCGGTATCGCGCCTGTAGCCATCGAGCGAGCGGCGCAGCTGATCGCGATCTTGCAAGCGTTCGAGCGTGATTCCTTGCAGCACCATGCTGTCGGACTTTTGCGATTTGGCATCCGAACCAACCAGGCGGAATGGATCGTGCGCCATGCCGAGGAAACCACCGCTACCTGGGTTGCCCCACTTCGATTCGCCCGTCTTGTACATCAGCGAGAGATGGGCCGGCACCGATTGATTCACATTGCCTTTCAGCTTGCTCACCCAACCACCCAGCGCCGGCCAACCGCCAGGCGGATCTTGTGGGCTTTTTTTGCGACCGGTCATGCATTGATAGGCGGAGTGATCGCCATCGCTATCGGCGATGGAACGAACCAGCACAAACTTATCCATCATCGCGGCAATGCGCGGAAACAGCTCGCAGATTTCAATGCCGGAGACATTCGTCTTGATCGGTTTAAACTCGCCACGAATCTCGGCAGGGGCATCCGGCTTGAGATCCCACATGTCGATATGGGGCGGACCACCGGGCAGAAAGATATTGATGATCGCTTTATGCCCCCGATCACGTTCGGCCTCCGCACGCAGCACTTGCGGCATCGCCAAACCACCCAGGAGCATTCCGCCGACGGTCAGAAAGTCACGCCGCGGCATCCCATCGCAAAACGAGTTATATCGTCGGCCACCATAGATCGTGAGCATGATCAAACCTCAGTCTTTGCGGAGACGCATTTAGTTTTGTTTATCGGTTGTTATTGTCCACATCCTTGGGGGAAATTGCAAGAGCGAGGAGGGGGAGAAAGTAGGGCAACCAGGGCGGTCGCCGAGAGAAACCGCGCCAGCGAGAAAGGTGCGGCGCGCGTTTCGCCGTGCTTAACGCATGAAATCGACATGCGAAGCGTTTCAAATGGCCAAGAATGACGATGCCAGACGGCAAGCAAGATAAGATGCCTGCCCTACGAGGGAAACTACCGCTTCTTCTTGTTGCCCATCAGCGTGTTGACCATGTCGTCCAGGACCGTTTCGGTGTCTTCGATGATCATGATGCGGTCATTGGGGTAAAGCGCGTAATTGGTCGAAAAGGCGACCCGGTGTTTGCCATTGTCCCAGGCGATTTCCATTTTGTGTGGCTCGGTCGATTGCGGAGCGGTGCGCATCAGATCGATGTGGCAGCGGCGAAAATGCTTGCCTGCGCGCAACTGATCGACGGCGTCTTGAATTGTCATGCCATCGGTGAGTGGCAGTTTCTTGACTTCCACTTTGCTGCTTTCCGGCGAATGAAACTCCACGACGATCGTCGGTCCGCTGGGCTGCGGTGGGGGCGGTTCCTTGGCAGCGGTCCCGAACATGCCGGTCATGCGACTGGGATCAAGCGTCGTGCAGCCCGTCAGCGAGAACGCGATGCACAGCAACAATAGCGACGAGAGAGAAACATTCCGCAACATAGACGCTTCCTTGCGTGCTGGCAGTTCGCCGCTAGCGACCGCAAAGTTTACGGACGCCGCGCAGCTTATCGTATGGGACGTGGTTATCGACTACGCCGGCGATGAACTTGAGTGCGAATGTCGGAAAAAACCTATGCACACTCTGTGCGCTTGCCGCCGGCTTGTTTGGCGTTACGCAGCGCTTGATCGGCCTGCGAGATGAGTGAAGGCAATGATTCCGATTCGCTCGTCAACACGATGCCGGCGCTCGCGGAGACGGGGCGTTCCGCGGTGAGACTGGCCGCGGTGCCCAGTCCGCGTCGCAGTTCCTCGACCAACGCGAAAGCCTCCGACAGGGAAGTTGCGCGGGAAAGCAGTATGAATTCATCGCCGCCGTAGCGGGCGACAAAGTGCTCGCCTGCTTTCGCGCGTAGCGTTTTGGCCGCTTTACGCAGCACGTCATCGCCACGTATCAAGCCCAGTTCAGCATTCACCGGTTTGAAGCGATCGAGATCGAATAGCGCCAACAGCAGCAACGGAGGCGACGGACGCGCCTCGGCCGAGAAGCGTTCAAAGTGTTCCTCCAACGCGCGTCGATTTGGCAGGCCCGTCAACGGATCACTGACGGAGAGCCGTACCAGCCGCTGGTTCTGACGCCGCAATGAAACCACTTGCGATAGTAAGCGACATGCCAGGCGCAATTCGCGCGGCGTGCAATCATCGGCCAGCACGACATCGGCTGGTAGATTCTTGCCTACCAGCACCACGCCGATTTCGCCATGAATCATCTGCTCGTGAAAGGGGGCGAAATCGAGCGAGGCCAGCGTTTGATCGGTAACGATCACTTCTGGCGGCGTATCCAGAATACTCGTGAGCGGCAGTTCCAGCGGTTCGAACCGTTCGGTCGGGAGCGACTGCTTCCAAGCTTGGCGGCGTTTGATGTCGCTAGAAACGAGCAGCACTGAAATCTTCCGTAGCCCAGGCGCGGCGACTCCCGCAGCGGGACTGCTAGCCGTACTGGCGGTCGGAAGCGTACTGGACATAGAAGAGATTCCTCGACGCTTATTGTACTCGCCCCGAGCAGGGTATTGTCAAAAGTTCCCTTTACATCCAGGGCGACTTTTGGCAACCTCCGCGCTGCTGGCGACGTTCCGTTCCCAGCCGTAGCTTGAATTGCGTTCTTGCATGAATCAAGGAGGCTTAGCCATGCAAATGAAGTTTGCCTGGATCATTGTCTTGGGTTTAGTGGTTTCACTTTTGTTGCCCAGCGGTGCCAGCGCTGGTTGGGGCATCCCGATTTGGAATCC
>JBGSHH010000559.1:0-12208 GCA_041752355.1 Pirellulaceae bacterium
TGCGCGGTTTGAAAACTGGCATGATTCTTGTCGAGCACTAACGTTACTTTGCCATCGAGCGTGTAGACATTGAGAAAATCCTCTTCCAAGCGGCAACCGTTGTGGACATTGCCGGTCAGCGGTTGGGCCGGGTCCGGCAGATCAATGGGGCCGCTCGCGAAGGCGTAAACGCGATCGCTATCGGGACGTGGACCGATGAGCGGCGTGAGCAACAAATAGCCGCCGCTGAGGCTCTTGGCGTTGTTGGCGTTGGCGATGGTGACATTCAATTCATCGCCTTGGCGTGCGCCGGCGGCGGGCACGGTGGCGGTGACGAAAACCAGCGCGACATTCTTGGCGTCTTTGAGTTCGTTCACAAGATACTCGCCATCCTTGCCACGACCAACTGGCGCTTTCATCAAATCCATCATGCGGGCGAGCGAACGCATGGTTGCCGCGCCGTTGGCATCGCCGGTCCCTTTTAAGCCCACGACCAATCCTAAGCCGTGCAGCGTGTTCTCTTCCTGTCCCTTGACGCGACAGACATCGCGAATGCGCAGTTCCGCGCTCGCCAGATTCGGCAAGAGGAGCAAGGTGAGGAGCAGGATGTTGAGGGTGATCAATCGCATGGCTTTGAACTTTAAAAGCAGTCGGTGGAATTGGTTCGCGATCAGGCGGTCGATTAAAACGGATCCATCACTTGATCGAACCACTTCAGGAACCAGCCGCGCTTGTAGCCATCGCGGACTTGACCTCGTTCGCGTTTGGCGACTTCCAGATCGGCGATGTTCTTGCTAAGCAGGATGTTGCCGGGACCAATGTCTTGCGCGCGGCATTCGCCTGTGAGCGAAAACTCCCAGTTTTCCTCGTTGTTTTTTACATTGCGTCGCGCTTCGAGAATCAAATTGCCGTTGGGGCGAATATCGACCACGCGGGCTTGAATATCGAACTGCAAGCTGTCTTTGGTCTCGACATAGCTCTGCGCCTGACGGCGTTGCGTGAGCTGGCCTTGAATGCGTTGATCGCCGTCGGACTGCGGTGCAGGTTTCACCCAGCGAAGTCCATCCAGCACCACCCAGTCGCGCAATAAGGCGTCGTAAAGACCCGTCTTGCGAACTTGCGCATCCCCTTCAGAGAGCATCTCCGAACCGACCGTGACGCGCACATAGATCAGATCATTGACGCGCACTTCTTGGGGCGGAGGGACTGGCACGTACGTCCAGCTTCCTTGCTGGATGCTGAGCGCGCCGACTTTATCATTCTTGGGAATCTCTTGCTTGTACAAGCTCGAGGTTTGTCCCCACGCGCTGTTGGCGGCCAAGGCCAACCCGCCAGCGATGACGACAATCTTGAAGTGGCGAAGTGCCATGAGTTGGGTTCCGTAATGATTACTTGCGATTGCTGACATTCACGCTGCTGACGAAAACTTCCAGTTCTTGCACCCCGATCACGCGCGCTGCGAAACGCTGACGATCATCCAGACGTTCGACCGTGACCACATCGCCTTGACCGCCATCTTCCACGGCGCGAGCATTCGTTCGCACTGTAATATTGGAATTGCGCGCGAAAACGGTCACGACTTCACCGCGCTTGACCAGCAGCGGCTTTCGCAGCCAGGCAGCTTCCAAGGGCTGGCCGGTGCCAATGCTGTGGGTCGTTTCGCGGCCGATGGCATCCTCGAGGCTGGTGATCGCTACGGCCGGATCACTTCCCAGTGGCGGCAGCGCGAGTTCCAGATCGACCACTTGCAGGATCTCGCCCCGACGGAGCGTGCGACGCGTGATGACGATGCGATCGGGGAGCGATACCTCCGCGGTGATCGGCAGTTTCGCGTGGCCTTGTTCGGTGCGCACGGTGAGGGAAAAGTCTTGTTCGCCGGTCCATGGCGCCGCGCCGCCGGCGACAATCACATCGCCAATGCGGGTCGACAGCGTCGCCACTTGCTCCGGCGACAGGGCGAAATCGACTTGCCAACTCGCTTGCGCTTCCGCATGATCGCGGAGGTGTTGCACGATCGCCGCTTGCACGCGAGCTTCGGCTTGCGCGGCTTGGCTCTTGGCTACTTTCACGGCGGGGATCGTGCGATAGGCAGTGCTGCTCGCTTTCACGGCGGTTGATTCGCCGCCACCGACTTGCACTTGCGTTGCGCCGCAGAACTGATGCTGCACGAGGTTGACGCCTTGCAGCGTGAGCAGATCCTGCACGTCGCGCAGGCGAAGCGAGCGCGCGCGACCGGTAGCAGGCGTGGGAATCATTTCGATACGTTCCAGAGCTTCGGCTTCCGCGGCGCTGTCGCTATGAATGATTGCGATGTCGCCCAAGCGCACCATGCCGTTGGTCGGTCGCGCTGTCGCGCGAAGTTCGATATCGGCGGCCTGCGCGGCGGCAACGAAGTGCATCGCCAGCAGGGCGAGCATCAGACGGCGAAAGTGTTGGATCGAGGTATTCACAAGTAGCAGCTTTCCTGTCAGTTCACGGAAGCGGAAATCAACGTCGCAGGTTGGAAATCAGTTGCAGGATTTGATCGCCTGCCTGAATGCATTGCGAGTTGAGCTCAAACGAACGCTGGGTGGTGATCAAGTCGATCAGTTCTTGGACGGGCTCGACATTGGAAGCTTCCAAGAAGCCCTGTTTGATCGTTCCCAGCCCTTGTTCGCCTGGATTGCTGGTGACAGGGGCGTTGGAGGCGTCGGTCTGCTGATACAGGTTTTCGCCGAGCTTCAGCAAGCCTTCGGGGTTGACAAACAACGCGAGTTGAATCTGTCCGACTTGCTGTTGTTGCGTCGAGCCAGGCTGTTGCACGAAGACTTTGCCGTCGGAACCAATGACGATGCCGGTGGTATCTTGCGGAACGGAAATGGCCGGTTCAAGCAACCTGCCTGTTTGCGCGGAGCCGACGACCAATTGATTATTGGCATTGACGGAGAAGTTGCCGGCACGAGTGTAGAGCGTTTGTCCGCTGGGATCGATGACCTGAAAGAAGCCTTGCCCCACGATGGTCATATCGGTGGGCTTATCGGTCTGTTGGAACGCTCCCTGGCTGTAGTCGGTTTGTGTGCTGGAAACTCGCACGCCCAAACCGATTTGCGTACCGACCGGTGTCGGTTGGCCAGCATTGTCGAGCGCGCCTGGCAGCGTTTTCTCGCGATAGAAGAGATCTTCAAAGTTCGCGCGATCCTTCTTGAAGCCGACGGTGTTCACGTTCGCCAGATTATTAGCGATCACGTCCAGCTTGGTTTCCAGCGACTGCATGCCAGTCGCCGCGGTATATAGGGTTTGAACGCTCATAAGTGCAAATGGCTAGGGAGATGAGGGTTAGTAGCGTTGCTTAGGCGCGAATCAAGCGGCTCGTCAGTGCGCCCAGGATTTGGTCGTGATTTTGAATCATGCGAATGTTCGCTTCGTAGGCCCGCGAAGCTTCAATGAGTTGCGTCATTTCGGCGATTGGATTGGCACCGGAGAGTTCCAGGTAACCCGCCCGCACCTGTCGTTGATCCGGGGCCAAGGGGGTCGTTGGTCCCAGCGGCTGAAACAGGTTGTCGCCAGCTTTCGCCAAATCGCCGAGCGATTGCGGCTTGACGAGCGCCAGATTGATGATTTCGCCACCTTGCGAAATCGCGCCGCTGTTATCGATCTTCCAAGGGGTGGTGGGATCGATCACGATCGGACCGCCGCCATCGTTGAGCACTTCCGAATTGCCCGGCCCGATCAAGCGACCGTCGTTGGCGATGGAAAAATTGCCGGCGCGGGTTAGATAGGTTTCGTTGTCTTTTTTGACTTGAAAGAAGCCTTCGCCATCGATCGCCACATGGGTCGGAATGTCGGTGGGTTTGAGTGTGCCATCGCGAAAGTCGGTGACCGTCTCGGACATGTAGACACCACCGCCGACATTGTTCACGCCGCGTGTGCCAGGGTAATCCTCGCCTCGCAAGATCGCTTCCGAATGGCGCGCTTGCAGCACCGCCAACTCCCGCTTGAACCCAGGCGTCTGAGCATTCGCGACGTTGTTCGATAGCACTTGCACACGCTGGCTTTGCGCGTGAGCACCGGCGGCGGAAATATAAAGTCCGTAAGGCATGACGAGTACTGACCGTGAAAACGCCCCCCACAGGCGACGCCGTGTGTAATGCACGCGGTATGCCAAAGGTCGAGGGAGAGGCTGCTGTCAGGAACTCGCTAGCGATGCCAAGTCACGATCCCCCAAGCAGATAGCTCGACGAGATAGTAACGATCCCTGCGCTTCGCTGGCGGCGCTGGGCACGCGCCGATGTTGCCGATCCGCAGAAGTTGCCGACTGCTGGCGCAGGAATTTCCGCTAGCGCACGGCCGGATGCGGCCACGAGCCGATTTGCTGGCATCGTGTTGGCAACTGTGCCATACTAGGAGCGATCCCACCGAGCCGCTTTCGCTGGCTCTTACTTTCCTTCCGCCTGGAGTTTGCCGCATGCGAGTGCAGTTGTGCGCCGTTGTTACCCTTGTTGCTGTTTTGTTCACCGCGCGTTTGGCAACCGCGGACGAGGCGAAGTTTTACGATCCGGTCGAGAAGCAAATCGAAGGCTGGACCATCATGGTCGATCCGCAACTGCTGAGCGACGACAACCAATCGGTCGCCACGCAGGCGTTCGCGGCGCTCGCGAATCACTTGCAGCGTGTGAAGTACATCGTGCCGAAGGATCGTTGCGACCAACTCCAGAAACTGCCGATTTGGTTGGAACTCAACAATCCCGTACTAGGCAACATGCAGTATCACCCCGATCGCGGCTGGTTGCTGGCGAACAAGCACGACCCGCGTCTGGTCAAGCATGTGCATATTCCCCAGGCGAAAGAACTTTACGATCCGCACATGTGGGCGAAGCACCCGTATGTCGTGTTGCATGAATTGGCGCATTCGTACCACGACCAGGTGCTGGACTTCGATCAGAAGGAAATCGTCGCCGCCTACGACAGCGCCAAGGAGAAGAAACTCTACGACGAAGTGCTGCTCTATACCGGCCAAAAGGTTCGCCACTATGGCCTGACGAACCACAAAGAGTATTTCGCGGAATCGACCGAGGCCTATTTCGGTGTCAACGACTTCTATCCCTTTGTGCGCGCGGAACTCAAAGAACACGATCCCACGATGTTCGCGCTGCTGGAAAAGATCTGGGGCCGCGTGCGATAGCGATTCAGGTAAAGAGCGCGTCGATGGGCTTGCCGCCATAGACGCGATGCGGACGAGTGTCGGCGCTGGCCAGCATTTGATCGGGCGGCACGCCGAGCGCGTGCAGCATGGTGGCGGCGTAATCTTGCGGCGAAACAGGATTGCTAGCGGGATAGGCTGCGTGGGCATCGCTCGCGCCATACACTGCGCCCCCCGAGATGCCGCCGCCAGCCAGCAGACCGCTGTAGCAGTAGGGCCAATGTTCGCGACCTGTACCGTTGGAAATCTGCGGCTTGCGGCCAAATTCGCCGACCCAGGCGATGAGCGTGTCGTCCAGCATGCCGCGCTCCGCCAGATCGGTCAGTAGCGCGGCGAGCGCTTGATCGGCAGGCGGAATGAGGTCGTTTTTCAAGCGATTGAAATTGTTGCCGTGGGTATCCCAAAAGTTCTGGCCATCGTTGTGCCAATTCACATTCACGATGGGCACGCCGCGTTCGACCAGTCGTCGCGCCAGCAGCACGCATTGCCCGTGAATGTTGCGACCATAGCGATCGCGCAGCGCGGAAGGCTCTTGCGACAGATCGAAAGCTTCACGCACTTCGGATGACGAAAGGAGATTTACCGCCTTGGCCTGATGGCCGGTCAGTCGCTCGACGCTGGCGGCGCGATCGAGTTCGCTCCGCTGCAGATCGAGCTCTTTGAGCAGCGCATAGCGATTGGCCAATAGCTCCGGCGTGACACCATCTTGCAGCTTGAGCGCCGGCACTTGCCACTTCGCGTCGTTGGGATCGCCACCCACGAGCAAGGGATCATATGCCGACCCGAGCCAGCCACCATGTTGTCCCGGCGCTTGCCCACCGGGCGCCGAAGGATGATACGCCTTCCAAGGCAACATCACGAACGAAGGCAACGTCGGCGGCGCGGGAAATAACTTGCTCATCACTGAGCCGATGTGCGGCGAGTCTTTGCTGCTAGGCGGATCCTTGTCGCTCTTGAGGACTGGCGCGAGCTGCCCCGTGACGGTGGCATGTCCGCTAGACAAATGCGCCGGGTCATCATGTGCGAGCGAACGAATCACCGCCACTTTGTCCATAATCGGCGACATCCGCTGAAAGTGTTCGCTGATGTGCAGGCCGGGGACTTGGGTGGAGATCGGCTTGAAGGGGCCCCGAATGTTGTCCGGCGCGCTGGGCTTCATATCGAACGTGTCGAGCTGACTCGGCCCGCCCCACATGAACAAAAAGATGCAACGCTTCGCTTTGCCAAAGCCTGGCGCGGCGTTTGTGGTGGCGGCCGCTTGCGCAGCCAATAGTTGCTGCAATCCCAAGCCGAGCAGGCCGCTGGCTCCCGCCGTCAGCACGCTGCGCCGCGACATACGCGACAGCGCATGAAACTCGCGGCAACTAGCGGAAGTGGAGGGATCGCGCGACATGAAAGGTGGGATATTGGGGGTGGGGAATCAGGCGGGTGCTATCATCATCAACATTTTCCCACCTCCATGCAATACGGAAATAGATGGTGTGAGGAGAATCTCGTCGCCGCTGGCCGATCGCGTATGATAGTCTCGCCCGCCACAATCCCTTGGGAGCCACCGCTTCGCATGGAAATCACGATCACCACCGCCGCCGTGCTCTTCCCGGCGATCTCGCTCTTGCTCTTGGCGTATACCAATCGCTTTCTGGCCTTGGCGACGCTGATTCGCAGTTTGCACGATCGTCATCGTGCGCAGCCTGATCCGCTCATCCGCGAGCAGATTGCCAACCTTCGCTATCGCGTCGCGCTCATCCGCAACATGCAAGCTTTGGGTGTGTTGAGTCTGCTACTTTGCGTGATCTGCATGTTGGTGCTCTTCTTCGATCAGCAGTTGTTGGCCAAAGTGATGTTCGGCATCAGTCTGGTGCTGATGGTGATTTCACTCGCCCTCTCGATTCGCGAGATTCAAGTCTCGGTGAACGCGTTGAACGTACAGTTGCGCGATTTAGAACAGTGCGATTCGTAGGGTGTGGCGAGTCCGCGAGCCGCACCAACCGCCTGTTCACGTGGGGTAGGCGTCCCGCCTGCCGTCTCCTCCGCATCCCTTTGCCTGAGGCAAACTCGTCCAGCGCGTACAGCATCTCCGTGGCGCTTCGCTAGCGCGGCCATAACCCTCCGCTCGCAGGCTCTTCGCCCTGGTTGAAATCCCAATCCATAAAGAAAGCAGAAGAAGGCAGGCGGGACGCCTACCCCACAACAAAAGTGTCCTTGCCAGGAGTCGAACCTGGTCTACGACCTTCGCACGGTCGCGTGCTGTTCCAGTACACTTCAAGGACAATTCAGCCAGCGCGGGGAGCAGGAGACGTCACCCTGCTCCCCGCGCACCAACGTTACGGCGCTCACGCGCCACTGCGATCGTCGGCGTCCTCCACAGCCAGGCCACGACGATCAAAACTCAAGTACAACCGTGCGTTGGCGTTTTCGCCCATGGCGCGCAGCGTTTCGAGTTCGGCCATCCGCAACAGCGCCGGATGTTGCTCCAGCGCTTCGGCGGCCTTGACGCGCTCGACATACAACCGCGACTCCGCTTCCGCGCGCATTTGCGCCGCCGCGGCGTCAACTTCCGCATCGCGACGTTTCGCTTCCGCGCGCGTCTTGGCCTGTATTTCCTCGACTTCCGCCCGCGTGCGAGCTTCGACGAGTTGAGCCTGACTATTGCGCTCGGCGGCGAGGACGCGATTCATGATCTCTTGCAAATTGCCTGGGAAGGTCAAGTCCTTCACGTCCGCGCGTCGAATCGCCACACCGTAGCCGGACGCGATTTCCTTCACGTCGGCCAGGATCTGCTCGCTGAGGTTGTTGCGATTGGTCAAAATGTCTTCGAGCAGCATCGCCGCTAGTGCGCGTCGCGCGGCCAGTTGCACATCGCTGTACAACCGATCCTCGTAGCTTTCCACGCTGCTGATCGCCATTTGCGGATCGGTCACGCGAAACTGCACGAGAATGCTCACACGAATGGCGACCTTGTCGGCCGAGAGGATTTCTTGGCCTTTGATCGTCAGTTCGCGCTCGCGGACATCGACCAGCACGCATTCGACCGTCGGCAATCGCCGCAGCCAGCGCCGCCGGCGCGGAATCTTATAGCGACCCGCTGTCAACACGCGCGTGAGCTTGCCATCTTCGTACCACAAACCGCGGTGCGTATCCTTGATGATGAATTCTCGATTGGCGCCCGTGATACTCATGGGAGCCTCCTTTCGCTAACGCTGTAAGATGCCTCGTAGCCAATGTCGAGTTGGAGAACGAGCTTTCAGATTATGAGTCCTGAGCGAATGTTCCGAGAGGTATTCGCAGTAACCATTTGGCCGCTCGCTCCGCACACTGCCGAGGCAAGTATCCCGACCTGGAATCGAACCAGGGCCTGAACCTTCGGAGGGTTCGATGCCTTCCGCTACACCATCGGGACGTAGCAATTGTCATGCTTGTTTGTCAGCGGCCCGACCAGGAATCGAACCCGGAACACCTCGTTAGAAGCGAGGGGTGATGTCCGTTTCACCATCGAGCCTCGTCAATCTCAAATGCGGGGCTAAACACCGAGTCACAGAGGACACCGAGAGGAGAAATGCAATGCCTCATTTCTTAAGTCTTACTCTGTGTTCTCTGTGACTCGGTGGTTAACCTCTCCTCTGGATGTGAACAAGTGGACCTCATGGGAGTCGAACCCATCACACCGATCTTGCAAGGATCAGTCGCCACCATCGGCATGGAAGCCCGTTTGATTCGTGTCGAGGATCTTGGAAATACCGGGCTAACCACAGAGTCACAGAGAGCACAGAGGGAAGACACGTATTGAAAAGCTCGCAATACAAGCTAAGCTTCTCGCCTCATCCATTCCCTCTGCGTGTCTTCGTGCCTTGGTCGTTCCCCTTCACATTCCTGCTCTTCTCTGTGTTCTCTGTGACTCCGTGGTTAGCCCATCTTGATCCCCAACAACAATTTCTCTCTTACAGTGACCAGGGTGGGCGTCGAACCCACAGGCACGAGGCTCTCGACCTCGCCGCTTTGCCAGTTTGCGTACCCGGCCAATTCAAGTTGCAGGTCCCGGACTCGAACCGGGCATTCAGGCTTATGAGACCCAAGTGAGCGCCTGCCCACCTGCAAAGTTTTCTTCAGTGACCAAGGGGAGACTTGAACTCCCACGCCATTACTGGCACGACGTTCTGAGCGTCGCGTGTCTGCCTTCCACCACCTGGCCATGTTGCTAACAGTGACGCGAACGGGAGTCGAACCCGCGTCGGCGAGATTGAAAGTCTCGCTGCAAAAACCGACATCGCACCGCGCCGTGCTTGTGATCTACTCCATCACAGTGGGCAGCGAAGGAATCGAACCTCGCGTCGTCCACCTCACTGTTTAGTGACAACGGTTCTACAGACCGCCGTGAGGAGCACCGCCCTACCTTGCTCTTATGTCCGCTTGTTTCTGCCTCGCTGACGCTTCGGGTTGGTGTGAAGTGCTTCTACTTGTCTCTGCCTCGCTGACGCTTCGGATTGGTGTGAAGCGCCGTATCTACCCACGACTCAGTTTCTCAGTAGCACGGGTGGGAGTCGAACCCACACACAAGTCACCAAGGTTTGAGCTTGGTCACTTTACCAGTTTGCGTACCGCGCCGAATTGTTCATCAAGCGATGACGACGGGACTCGAACCCGCGCTTACAGATCGACAATCTGTTGTGCTAGCCGCTAACACCACGTCACCGTTACCCTCAGTGGCTCAGGTGGGATTCGAACCCACAGCAGTCCTGGTTCTAAGCCAAGATGGTCGTCCCGTTGCCTACCGAGCCATGTTCACTTCCTACTCCCTACGCCCTACTCTTCACTCTCCTTGCCACTGCCCAGAGCAGGAGTCGAACCTGCAAACGCGCGGGTTTAAGCCGTGCCGCTCTGCCGTTGGCGTACCTGGGCGAATGTTCCAACATCGTCAAAGTAGTCCTGGGTGGACTCGAACCACCGATACGCACTTTGTAAAAGTGCTGCCTTTGCCGCTAGGCGACAGGACCAGGCTCTCTCTATTAATCACTAACCACTTCATCCCAGTGGTAGCCCTGAGAATCGAACTCAGCGCGACCTGGTTATCGGCCAGGTTCAGGCAACCAGCCCGCGACTACCTTCGGCGCGCACCCTCAGCGGACGACCAGCGCCAACAACCTAAATTGCAGGCGAAGTCGCAAGTCCACGAAAAAGGCCCGGCATCGTGAGGACGCCGGGCCTGAAGAAATTGGCATTCACTTCAGGAACAGCGTCAGGTACGTAGCACGAGCGCGACCAAACGTAACGCGTCGGCGGCATAACGCATGCTTCGTTCGCTCATCGGTCTGGCGGTATCGTGTGTCATGGTTCCTATCTTTCACTGGTATCGAGCGATGCCATTGCCTGCTCTGCCAGATTAGACGAGCGCGTCCCGCAGTAGGTTCGCGGAAAATTTGGGAATTTCGCCGAACCCAGTGGCCGATTCGACAATCGCGCCGCGATAGAATGGCGGCATGAAAGAGCAGCGATCTTTTACCGTGCCAATCGCCGCAGCGTTAATGCTGCTGATCCCGAGTCTATATATGGGCGCTTACTATGCGCTACTGGAGCCGACCAGTGTATTTTCGTTGGCATATGACGGAACGGGGTTTAAGCAAATGCCTGATTACAGCATCGGCGGCGAAGGCGTTCAGACGTTTTTCAATCCCATCCATTGCCTTGATCGATTAGTCCGACCTTCCCATTGGCAGATTGATCCCAGTCGGATCGGCGTCGATTTCGACTTCAACATTGACGAGCCCGATTCGCCCTCAGATGATCCTACCGTTGATTGCCTGCCGTGATTTCCCTTGGATAGCCAATATCCAGCAAAGGATCACTACCCCACGAGTGCCGCCAGCAACTGCTCCAGCATAGACGGAGTGTGCGCGTGCGTGAGGCTGATGCGCAAGAGCGACTCACCCACGGGAACGGATGGGGGACGAATGCCCGGGACCCACAAGCCAGCGGCGCGTAAACGATCGGCGAGTTGCATCGTGTGCGCGGGATCGCCGAGGATAATCGGGATGATCTGACTGTGCGAAGCACCCACGTCGTAACCGCGCGCTCGCAATTCCGTGCGCAAGTTGGCGGCGGTGGCCAGCAAATCTACCCGTCGGTGTGGTTCGTCGCGCACGATCGCCAGCGCCGCGCTCCCTGCGGCCGCGAGCGCTTCGGGCGCAGCGGTGGAAAAGACATACGCGCGAGCCCGATTGGTGAGCCAATCGATCAACGCCTGCGATCCGACGACAAAACCGCCATGCGAACCGAGGGCTTTGCTCAAGGTGCCAACGCGAATGTGGACGTCATCGTGCACGCCGAAATGTTCACAGACGCCACGACCATTGGCGCCAAACACACCTGTGGCATGCGCTTCATCGACGAGCAGCATGGCGTCGTGTTCTTGGGCCAGTTGCGCCAGGCGATCGAGCGGAGCCAGGTCGCCATCCATGCTGAACAGACCATCGGTGGCGATGAGTTTGCGTCGGGCAGTGTGCGCATCGTCGCGCAGCAGCGTTTGCAAATGGTCGACATCTTGATGGCGATAGACGCGCGTTGTCGCGCCGCTGAGCTTGCAGCCGTCGATGATGCTGGCGTGATTCTTGGCATCGCTATAAACAACATCGCCGGGGCCAACCAGCGCGGCGATCGTCGCCAGATTCGCCGCAAAGCCGGTGGGAAACAACAGCGCCGCCGCAGTTCCTTCGAAGGCGGCCAACTCCTGTTCCAGTCGGGCGTGGTACTCTCCCCGGCCGGTTACCAGCGGACTGGCACCAGCGCCCCAACCGACTTCCCGCAAGCTTTCGCGCACCGCAGGCAGCAACGCTTCCGCCGCCAGACCGAGATAATCGTTGGAGCCAAAGTTGAGATAGGTGCGGCCTTCGTGAACAAAGCTGCTGCCCCGTTGCGGACCGCTGCGCGCGATCAATCGTCGTCGCAGCGTCCGCTCGTCCAGATCAGCCAAGGCATCGTCGAGCCAAGCCAGCGGATCACTCATTGTTACTTTGTCGTTGTTCGCTCCGCGAACGAAACGTCCGAAGGAATACCGTA
>JBGSHH010000560.1:0-6205 GCA_041752355.1 Pirellulaceae bacterium
TTGCTCGGCCACAATCAGCACCGGCAACCGTGCGGAGGTGTCAGCAGCCAGTTCGAGCGCCCGCGCGTTGGTGGAAGGAAGCTGCGCGTGATACTCGACACTGCCACCGCGGGCAAACAAGGCATTCATAGCGTAACCTGACCCGCAATCCCGACCGCCCAATTCCGCCGCGCATCATCGACCGGCAACGAGAGTGGCTGGTCGTACAACCGGCGACGCTGCTTGTAATATTGGCCGCGATCGTAAACCGTGTCGTACACCGCTTGCAGATCGATAATCACATCAGGATCGTCACCTGCCAGCGGCACCGGAATGGGCGGAATGCGGTCCGGCAGGTTCCAAGCATAGATTTCGCAGTACGGCCGCCGCGCCTCGCGCGAAACAATGGCCATGTATTCACCCGCCGGCATATCGGGTTCGACCGGCATCCGCTCGCCATCTATGAGCAGATCGAGTTCCACCAAATTGACATCTTGCAGCAGCAACTCGTTGCGTTTGTTCAGATACTGCATGCGTCCATGACGATGCTTGTTGGAAGGGGAAAGCAACTCCAGCACGCTCACCAATTGCTCATCCGACTGGCGATAGATTTCGATGTAGGCTTCGCGCGATTCCGATTCGATCACGAGCCGACGCGTGATGGGTGCGACGGCAATTGCGATGACGGAGGAAGCCGTGGAGGATTCGCGTTCAATCGCGGGATCACGCAAGATCGCCACGTCAGGCAGGCGTTGCTTAACGGTTTGGCTTGGTGTTTCGACGATCTCGAAACGCTCGTCAATGCGCGCGGCATAGTCTTCAGGCAACTGTTGGGCAATCGCGTCGCGCCAATAGGTCACGAACGAATGGTGGAAGTCCTGCCAAAACCCGCGATCTTCAATATACGGGTCCACACCGGGAAACGGACTGCGCATCGGGGCCGCTCCGTCGAGGGAAAAGTTGCGTATTGTGGCGCGCTCCGCTAAATCGAAGTTTCGTTCACAGAGCGATCAACGACTATGCGCATTCTACTCAAACGTCAGCAGCAAGTCACCGGTTTCCACCTGGCTGCCTGGCTTCACCAAGATCTCGCCAACCTTGCCATCGCATTCGGCATAGATCGTGCTTTCCATTTTCATCGCTTCCAGGCTCATGATTTTTTGCCCCTTGGCGATGATGTCGCCGACTTTCACCGGCACCGTCACCACCATGCCGGGCATGGCGGCGCCGACTTGTTTGGGGTTGCCACTATCGGCCTTGAGACGTTTTTGCGTGTCGGCTTCCAGCGAATGATCGACCACGTTCACATCGCGCGGCTGGCCGTTGAGTTCGAAGAAGACGGTCCGCTTGCCATCGGGATGCGGATCGCTGTAGGTGAGATACTTCAGGATCAGCGTCTTACCTTCTTCAATATCGATGCTGATTTCCTCTTCAGATTCTTGTCCGTAGAAGTAGGTGTAAGTCGGCAGCACGCTGGTATCGGAATACTTATTCACGTGCGCGACGAACTCTTCATAGACCTTCGGATAGAGCAAGTACGTCACCGTGTCGCGGCGCGTCGGTTCGCGCTTGAGCAGCGGTTGGATATGCGCCGCTGCGGCAGCGAAATCGGCAGGCGGCAGCGATTCGCCGGGACGTTCGAGGAATTCTGGAGCGCCACGCAGCACGCGATCCTTCACTGCCTGTGGAAATCCACCGGGCGGTTGCCCCATGCGTCCGCTGATGAGATCGACCACTGATGCCGGAAAGGCCAACTCGCGGTTGGTGTCGAGAATGTCTTTACTCGTCAGTCCGTTCGCGACCATGAAGAGGGCCATATCGCCGACCGCTTTGGAGGTCGGCGTCACTTTCACGATATCGCCAAACAACAAGTTCACCTCGGCATACATCTTGCAAACGGCCGGCCATTGCTCGGCCAGTCCCAAGGCGATCGCTTGTTGATAGAGATTTGTATATTGTCCGCCGGGCATTTCGTGGCTGTAGAGATCGGCGGTGCCCGGCAAGGCTTCGCTTTCGAACGCGCTATAAAAGTGCCGCGCTGCATGCCAATAGGTGGCGATGGCGTCGAGTTTCTCGCCGCACAGGCCGGTATCGCGCGGCGAGAATCGCATCGCCTCCACGATGGTGTTGAGATTCGGCTGCGAAGTGCCACCCGCCATGGGCGCCATAGCGGCGTCGGCGATGTCGAGACCCACATCGGCGGCGAGTGTGATCGACGACGCTTGAATGCCAGCCGTGTCGTGCGTATGAAAGTGAACCGGAATGCCGATTTCTTCTTTCAGCGTCTTGACCAACAACTGCGCCGCATACGGCTTGCACAAACCGGCCATATCTTTGATCGCCAGGATATGTGCGCCCATCTTCTCCAAATCCTTGGCGAGCGTGACGTAGTACTTCAGGTCGTACTTCGATCGCTTGGGATTCAAAATATCGCCGGTGTAACAAATCGCCGGTTCGCAGATTGCGCCGGTCTTCAGCACCGCTTCCATGGCGACGCGCATGTTCGGCACCCAATTGAGCGCGTCGAAAATGCGAAACACATCAATGCCTGCATCGGCGGCTTCCTCGACGAACGCATCCACGACGTTGTCGGGATAATTCGTATAGCCGACGGCGTTGGAGGCGCGGAGCAGCATTTGAAACAGAATATTCGGCACCTTCTCCCGCATCCGCGTCAGCCGATCCCAAGGGCATTCTTTTAAGAATCGCAGCGAGGTATCAAATGTTGCGCCACCCCACATTTCCAATGAAAACAGATGGCTGGCATTGCGGGCGTAAACGTCGGCGATTTCGAGCAAATCGTGCGTGCGGAAGCGCGTCGCCAGCAGCGATTGATGAGCGTCGCGGAAAGTGGTGTCCGTGATCAGCAGTTGCTTTTGATCGGCGACCCAGGTGCTGAATTTCTCGGCGCCCAGTTCTTTCAATTTGTCGCGCGTCCCCGGCGGAATCGTGGAACGCAAATCAATCGGCGGCACTGGCGCGGGAATGCGCCGCGCCGGCTTGGTTCCTTTCACCAACGGATTGCCATTGAC
Organism: Pirellulaceae bacterium; assembly: GCA_041752355.1. Taxonomy (GTDB): domain Bacteria; phylum Planctomycetota; class Planctomycetia; order Pirellulales; family Pirellulaceae; genus JAEZGD01. The sequence goes on from JBGSHH010000560.1 coordinate 3,012, forward strand.
GATGGTGTTGCCAATGAACGAGAGCAACTTGGTGGCGCGATTCTGACGCTGTGGCAGTTCGAACAACTCCGGCGACTGATCGATAAACCGCGTCGTGCACTCGCCAGCAAGAAACTTCGGATGCATCATCAGCGTTATCAAGAACGGAATATTGCTCTTCACGCCCCGGATGCGGAATTCTTGCAAGCTGCGTTCCATGCGGCGGACGGCATCGATAAAACGCCGCCCGCGGGCGGTCACTTTCACCAACATCGAATCGTAAAACGGATTTACCACCGCGCCGCTGAACGCGCTGCCAGCATCCAGTCGAATGCCCATACCTGCCGCCGAGCGATAGTGCGAGACGCGACCATAATCCGGCATGAAATTGTTCGCCGGGTCTTCCGTCGTCACGCGACATTGCACCGCAAAACCAGTCACCTTCACATCCTCTTGCGAGGCGAGGCCAATTTCTGGATCGGCCAGCGGTGTGCCCTGGGCGACGAGAATCTGCGATTTGATGATATCGATGCCCGTGACTTCCTCGGTCACGGTGTGTTCGACTTGGATCCGCGGATTGACTTCGATGAAGTAGAACTGATTGGTGTCGCGATCGACGAGGAATTCCACCGTGCCAGCGCATTCGTACTTCACTTCATTGCCAATCGCTAACGCGGCTTCGCATAAGGCCTTGCGTACGTTGGGATCGATATTGGGCGCCGGCGCGATCTCGACCACTTTCTGGTGTCGCCGCTGCACCGAGCAATCGCGTTCGAACAGATGCACGAGATTGCCTTGCTGATCGCCGAGGAGTTGCACCTCGATATGCCGGGCGTGTTCGATGAACTTCTCGATGAAGATATCGGGACTGCCAAACGCCGAGAGCGATTCGCGCTGTGCCGATTCAAAATTGGGCGCGAACTCCGCAGGCGTGCGCACCACGCGCATGCCACGCCCGCCACCACCTTTGGCCGCTTTCAGGATGATTGGATAACCCATCGTGGCGGCGAACTTTTCCCCTTCGGCTACGCTCACGACCGCGGCGCTGGTGCCACCCAGAACTGGCACGCCAATTTTCTGAGCGATGTTGCGCGCGAAGGTCTTGTCGCCTAGTTGCTCGAGCGCCTGTACCGTGGGGCCGACAAACGTGATGCCGGCATCCTGGCAAGCCTGGGCGAACTGCGGATTCTCCGACAGAAATCCGTAGCCCGGATGCACGCCATCGACGCCGCGATCTTTGGCCATGGCGACGATGTTATCGATATCCAGATACGCCCGAATTGGTTCGCCGGGCTTGCCGACGTTATACGCTTCATCGGCCTTAAAGCGATGCAAAGCGTAGCGATCTTCATGCGTATAAATGGCCACGGTGCGAATGCCAAGTTCATGGGCACTGCGGAACACACGAATGGCAATTTCGCTGCGATTGGCAACCAGTAGTTTCGTGATCTTCGGCATGGAGCGCTGCTGGAGAGGGAAAGCGGAAAATGTGCGCAGAACCTTACGCTGTCACAAGTTAGCAGCATTCAGGGCACGCGGGAAGTATGGCCGAGAACTCAATGGGGTAGGTGTTCTAGCGTGCCCATGAGCAGGAATATTCCCCGCCAATAACGCTACCGCCGAACAGGCTATAGTCCCAGCAGCAATTTATCGCGCAGCGTGAGCGTGGCCCCGACAGCTTTCAAGTAGGTCAACACGATTTGTCGTTTGTACCACGGTTTACGTTGGTGATGATAAGCGTATTGCTGAATGAGAGTGGGCCAATTCGCGCGGCACCAAGTGGCGGTGACCACGGTAATCGACAGTCCGGGCATCGAAGTGGTATGCCACCAACCGCTCGGACAGAACAGCGTCTCGCCGGGCGAAAGCGTGAAACGAATTGGCGTTGCGTGGCGATAGAGCGGGAACTTCTCCAGATCGGGATCATTAAAATCATTGATCGCGCTCACCTGGCCATCCTCGCCAGTGGCGTAAAGATAGGGCGTGTCGCTGGGAGCGAAGACGAGTACGTCCTTGTCGCCGTAAAGTTGCGAGATGAAGGCGTCCATTCCCCAGTAGTCCACATGTAACGACGGAAAACTCGCTCCTCGTCCGCCGTAGAACAATTCTTCCAGGCCGTTTTCGAACACCCAATTCTTGGGTAGCAGGCGGGACGACTTCCAGTCCGGCGTACAGTATTTGAGGCGCGGTCGCACATCCTCCGCGACTTCAGGCAAGTCGCGCAAGATATGTATGTTTCGCCCGTACGGTGCGGGCGCGTCGGGTGTTGAGGCCGCAATTTGCTCGGTTAAGTCGGCGAAGCGGATCGTCCCCTTACCGTCGCGAAAGGTAATCTCACGGTGGCCCACTTCCGCCGTCAAAAGCGATGGCGTCCATTCACGCGCCCGCCAGTTCTCCGTTGCGTCGGTGAAGATAACCGGTCGCCGTGGTAGGCTGAATTCATATTCAAACGCTCGTCGTGAGAGCCCACGAACGCGCTCTGGGCCAGGCGCTAGCGAAGTAGCACGCTGCGCCGGCACGCGGTTACCTGGCAAATCTAAGACCGACAACATGGTGGGATGCCTGGGGGGTGGATTTCGCAGGCCCAGCGGATTTGGCTCTGGCACTACCTGCGTATGAAACTTGCGACATACCACTACATAGGGCAAGGAAAACCGCCCCAAATGAAGGCTTTGTAATCAGCGCTTTGTAGGAACGATTGCAAATGCGCGGATTCTTCCGCTTAGGTCTGGCGCGTGTGGTGGTGGCGTCGGAGTTTCTGGCCGTGGACTTGGGTGACGGTCGCCCCCTCGTTTTCGCTAATTCCCATAACCCGCATCAAAGTGATGGAAATTTAGTTGACAACCCTAATTCATCACCACTATAGTCCACACTGATTTGAAACCAGACGAGTGAGGTTGCGTTTTAATATCCCCCCCGACTCGCAAATGTTGCCCACCCTGCCTTTCTTGCGCTGATACCCACTGGGTTTCAATTTCAATACCTCTCCCATTCTTAACTGTCACCATTTATTCGGTGTCCGGTCATTCGTCGTAGCGCGCGGCGATGTGATCCGGCATTTGCTCGTTTACACCACCCCTCTCCACTTGTAAGCCCATGTTGAAAAAGAATTCCGCAAATAGCCAGTCACCAAAGTCACGTTTTGCGCCGCGCAAGGGGAGTCGTCTTCGCAGTACGCGTCGTTTGACTTTGGAATCGCTCGAATCGCGCAAGGT
>JBGSHH010000561.1:0-3434 GCA_041752355.1 Pirellulaceae bacterium
GTCGAGGGGGCCAAGGTGGGCTTCATGTATCGCGAAGAAGCCGATTTCGAGGACGATAGCGGCTGGCGGTTTCTGGCTGGCGATGAGTCGCAGAAGTATCTCGACAATCCCGAGAACTTATCGTTGTACGATGTGAACACCATCGCCAACTACGATCCAGACATCATTCCCTTCTTGGAAGCGCCCGAAGGCTGCCAGTTCGAGCGCGATGCCAAGACAGGTGAGTTTATCGAAGTCGATGACGAAGAAGACGACTAACCTTTTGCACGAGGAAATCTCGATGACGACGCGACGCACCTTTGTTCAATCCGCCGCTGCCGCCGGAGTGCTGGCGGGACTCACGACGACGGCTCCCGCCAAGAGCGCCAACGACAAGATCACGGTGGCGCTGATTGGTTGTGGTGGGCGCGGCACGGGTGTCGCCAATGAATTTCGTCAATTGGCCAATGTTGAGTTGGCCTATCTGTGCGATCCCGATCCCACGCGACAGGCCAGCGCCGCCAAGACGTTTGGCTTGCCGGAGAGCCGCGTTGTTACCGATTTGCGCAAAGTGTTGGATGATAAAACGGTCGATGCCGTCATCGTCGCGACGCCTGATCATTGGCACGCACCGGCGGCCATCTTGGCTTGCGATGCAGGCAAGCATGTTTATGTTGAGAAGCCTTGCTCACACAACGTCCGCGAAGGGCGACTGCTGGTCGACGCCGCACGACGCAATAAGCGCGTGGTACAGCATGGCACGCAATCGCGCAGCATGCCGCTGATCGCCAGCGCGGTGCAGATGATTCGCGAAGGACAGATCGGCGATGTGCTGGTGGCCAAAGCGTGGAACGTGCAACGTCGCGGGTTGATCGGCAAGGAAAAACCGGGTGCCAGCGCGCCCCCTGGCTACGATCTCTGGGTGGGGCCGGCCGCCATGCTGCCGTTTCAAGCCAATCGTTATCACTATCATTGGCACTGGTGGCATAACTTCGGCACCGGTGATATCGGCAATGATGGCGTGCACGAAATCGACTACGCCCGTTGGGGTCTGGGTGTGGAAACGCATCCCAGCAGCATCGCCGGCTTGGGCGGTAAACTGCATTTCGACGACGATCAAGAGTTCCCCGATACCGCCACTGTCGTCTTCGATTACCCAGGCGATGGCCAGGTCGGCCACAAGCGGCAACTCATCTTCGAAATGCGGATCTGGTCGAGTAACTATCCGCAGAACATCGATAACGGCGTGGAATTTTATGGCACGAAGGGGAGCATCTTGCTGACCAAGCGAGGCAAAATGGAATTGCGCGACGACAAGAACAAAAAGATCGACGACGCAAAGCCGAAAGCACCTCCCCCGCTGAAATTCGATCATCATCAACGCGACTTCGTCGAGGCGATTCGCGACGGTCACACGCCCAATGCCGAGATCGAGATCGGACATCTATCCTCATCGCTGGCCCATCTGGCGAATGTGGCGGTGCGCGTGGGCAAGTCGCTAGCGTTCGATCCCAAAACCGAACAAATCACCAACGACGAAGCGGCCAATAAACTACTGTCGCGAGAGTATCGCGAAGGCGGACACTGGGCGATGCCTCAGGGAGTGTAAGCGATGCATAACCGACGAATGATGATCAGCGGGAGTTTCGCGACAGCGGTGCTTGCGCTGCAACAGCACGCCCTCTGGGGTGAACCGTTTGATCGCCCCGCGCAGTTTGCGAGCCGGGATCAAAGCGTCTCGTTGTTAGCGCACGAGCAGCCTTATGCCACGTATGTCCACCACGACGAACAGATCACGCGACCTTTTTTCAAAGACCTGCGTTCAATCACCAACGAGGTACCGCTCACTCGCCACTTTCCACCGCGCAAGGGGATTGATCCTGATGACCATGCGTTGTTTCATCCGGGACTGTGGCTCGCGTTTGGTGACATCTCCGGCGAGGATTTTTGGCGACTCAAGGCGCGCGTCGTTCACGAGAAGTTTACGCAGCAGCCAATGACGCAGACCGTGGGCACGCTCCAGGCTCCTTGGAGCGAGGTAACCTTTACGACACTCAATCGATACGAGACGAGTGCCGGCGAACCGTTGCTACGCGAGCATTGCCGCTATGGCATGAGCGGTCTTAAGTCGGGTTGGCTACTGACTTGGGATAGCACGCTGGAGCCGATCGAGGGTGACATCACGTTTGGCGATCAAGAAGAGATGGGACTGGGCATTCGTTTGGCGACACCACTCATCGTCAAAAACGGCGGCACGATCACCAATAGCCATGGCAATACGAACGAGAAAGGTTGTTGGGGAAAACCGGCTGCCTGGTGTGATTATAGTGGCGTTATCGATAAACAGCGTTATGGCCTGTTGTTGCTGCCGCACCCCAAGAATTTCGCGTCCAGCATTTTTCACGCCCGCGACTATGGCTTGCTTGTCGCCAATCCCTTCGCGCAACAGGCCTTTGGCAAGAGCAAAATCCCGGCGAAAACGGTCGTCAAACGGGGCGAAAAATTGCGACTTCGATACGGTATTTGTGGTTACGGTCGGCCCGACGAAAAGCCTGTCGATGGCGACGCGATTTTGGCCGAATATGTGAATCGCGAAACTTGATAGGACAGGCGGCGCTTGAGTATTGCCCTCGGCGTGACTAGCGTGGAGATAGCCCCATTCTCTTTCGCTGGTGAATCATGCGCTACCTGCTCTGCATTGTCTGTTGTCTCGTTGGTTCGCTCGTCAGTGCCGCTCCTCCCGCCATGACAGGCCTGCCAGAGGCGCTGCAACCACACGCCCGGATGCGGCTCGACTTGGAGTATCGCTTGTACGACAACGTCGACTTCGTGATTCAAGCACGCCGTTTGACGACCGAAATCAAACTCACGGAAGAACGCTTGAAGTCGCTGGAAAAGTTGCAACGCGAGTATGCCGCCTTCGATAAGTTCACACACCCCGGCTTCACGTTGACGTTTGAGGATTTACGCCTCTCTATCTTGGAAGCGAAGCTTCGTTTGGCCGACATGCGTGAAGAGAAGTCGCTCCTCGAAAAGTATCGCGACGACCAGCGGCAGTTACTTCAGCTGCGCAAGTAAATTCAGCTGTGGAGGAAAGTCTCTTGTGGGAGGCGAATCCCGTGAGGTAGGCTTTCAGCCTGCCGTTCTTCCTACTTGTCTTGCGATCTCCCCAGCAGGCAGCGATACTATCCGAATCGCACTTTCGGAGGATTCGCATGCTGTTTCGCGCTGGTATGGTCTGGCTCTTATTCCTATCGGTCGCCTGCGCGCAGCCAGCGGCGGAACGTTCGCCTGCGCCCAGTGCCGCAGCGCTGGAGTCCGCCACCAAACTCATCGCGGATGTCTACAAGAAAGAATACGAAGCGGCGAAGACTCCCCTGCAAAAACAGGCGCTCGGCAAGAAGCTGCTCGATGATGCCTTGAAAACGAAAGACGATCCGACGGCCCAGTACGCG
>JBGSHH010000562.1:0-4486 GCA_041752355.1 Pirellulaceae bacterium
GACGGATATCGCGTGTGCTTGGCAGTGACTTCAGCCATTTTCTGGTCGACGGAGATCGTGTTCCGATCTGAAGGACCAAGCTTTCCGCCTGTCAGCCAGACCGAAATGCAGTTGTGATGGTGGCTGAGTGCTCCTGGGTGATGCAGACCGCTGATCGGTGTGATCGCCTCGCGGTGCTTCTCGAGCGGCTTGAGCGACCGCGAAAACTGATAGTCCTTGCCAGGCGTGGTGATCTGATAATTGAGCGAATGAACGCCGTTGGCGAGGTAGATGAAGGCACTGCGCCGAGGCGTGGCTGTTTGTTCCTCGTTAGCCCTGAGCGGGACCATGCATTCCAAAAAAGGTAGGGCGATGCATGTTCCCAGTGCACGCAGTGCATAGCGACGGTCTATCAACCAGGATTGTGCGAGATAGTGACTCATCGAAATTCCCTTCAAGCCGAGTTTGTTAGCGTTTGCGGAGCAGGTCTGACAGGGCGACGGCGCGGACGATGTCCTTGACCCGGTATTCGTTCTTCTTAGCCTCTGCCTCAATTGCCTTAAGATCGTCCTGATCGTCAACAGTGAGCACGCGGCGGAGGGCATAGGTGCAAAGGTGTTCAATGAAGGCCCGCGCGATCTGCTCGCGATCGGCGAGCAGCAGTTGTTTGAACTGAACGGAATCTTTGAACTGCCGCCCGTCGGGCATTACCCCGGAGGCATTGATTGCTGGATCCTCACCGATCCCCTTGGCAACCTTCTCGTGCGTGCGCCATTGTCCAATCGCATCGTAGTTATCCCAAGCAAGTCCCAGCGGGTCGATTTTCGCGTGACAGGCAGCGCAATTTGCGTCGCTGCGGTGCGCTTCGATTTTCTGACGTAGGGTTGCCTTCGGGCTGTCCGGCGGACTGGGCTCGATCGCGTTCACGTTGGCCGGTGGAGGTGGCGGCGTCTTGCCGAAGATCACTTCACTGACCCAAACACCACGGTGAACGGGGCGATGGCGAGTACCGTCCGAAGTTAGCCCAAGTACCGCCCCCATCGTCAACAGTCCCCCACGATGAACATCAGGCGTAAGCGCAACCCGTTGAATGTCCCCCGTCTTCGGCTCTGGAAGACCGTAAAAGTCGCACAGCCGAGCGTTGGCCATTGTCCAGTCGGAATCGACAAAGCTATCGACTGGTAGGTTCTTCGAGAGCGTCTCGCGAAAGAACTCGACGGGCTCGGACCGCAGGCTCGTTTCGAGCCACGCGTCGTATGTGGGATACAAATTCTTGTCCGGCGGGAACATCCCCAGTCGGTGCAGTTGTAGCCACTGCCGTGCGAAGTCGTTGATAAAGCGATTCGTCTTACTATCGTCCAACAAGCGATCGACTTCCTTCTTCAGATTCTCGCCGCTCAATTTTCCGCTTTGAACTGCGGCGAAAAGTTCCTCATCGGGCATCGAACTCCACAGGAAGTATGACAATCGGGTGGCAAGTTCCGAGTCGTTGAGACGTTCGCGGGGAACTGCCTCCCCTTCCACGATATAGATGAAGTGCCGCGAGGTCAGCACACCTGCCATTGCCAGTCGATAGGCAACCGCCATCGTCTCGTCTGCTTCGCGTTCCGTGCGGTAAGCATGCAGATAGTCAGCCAGTTCTTCCCGCTTAACTGGTCGTCGCCAGGCCCGTGCGGCGAAACGTTGCAGATGGTCCGAGACCACTTCGAGAGTCGCATCATCGGCAGGCATCAGACCGTTGCGGCGCGACTCTTCCGCTTCCGTTACGAGCGGTCCTTCCCATTCGATCCAATCCAGTAGCACCGTAGAAAACAAGCCGTTTCCTTTTTCATCGAACATCTGCGGCGCGTTCGGGTTCAGCAGCAGTGTCTCGCTGCTGTGCGTGAACATGTAGCTTGGGCTGGAGAGTGAGTTGCGAAACGCTGCGCCCCCTCTGCGATCGACTTCGTTAGCAGCGACGACGGCGAAATGCAGTGACTGCGGCATTTCCAGAAACACTTCGAACTCGTGAACCGCAGGTTTATCTTCCGGCGCGGTGATGTCGAATTCGATGAGTCCCGTAACGGTCTCTTCACCCGTTACCTTGCCGATACTCAGATGGGCTGGCTGGCCGCCAGGCGGGCGAATTCCACTGGCCTGGATGCGGAATTTGTAAAGCCCACTGTGTTCCGGACCGGTTGTTCCGAACCAATTGGGCGAGAGTGCGTTCTCGACGCGACCGGGAAAGAGGAGATAGCGCAGAGGGCGTTTGATGCCGAATCGATCCAGCACCTCCTGTTGTGTCTTGCCACCATTGTAGCGCAACTCGACAGCGGTCTTACGGATCTTGCGCGACTCGACGGAGGTGGCAGGAAAGGCGCGGTCGAGCACGATCTCCGCCGCACGGTAGTAGCGATCGACGTGCGACGGCGAAAGGGATAGCTCCGACCCAATGCGCTCAATCCCATGCCATAGGGTGTCTTCGTTCAACTCGCCGGGCTTCGCCGGGTCATAGCGAACGCCGAGCAGATCGTAGACCGTGTTCTGGTACTCTTTCCGGCTGAGCCGATAATGCGCCACGGCCGGTCGGGCTGCCATCCGCGCCGCGCGCCCCTCCTTGAGCCGGGAATCGATATTCGTCACGAACGCGGCGATCTCATTTTGCATCGGCTGCGGTTCGTCCTTGGGCGGCATTTGGCCGGAATTGATCCGATCAAGTATCTCGGCCCAGTGGTGCGCGTCCGCACCCGACTTGAAGTCGCGAGAGACCTTGTCGATCCGCACATCCCCCTCGCTCTTCTTAGGGCCGTGACAGCGTACACAGTGCTGCTCCAAGAATGCCTCAAAGGAATCCGCGCCAAGTGCATCATGGGCCCCACTCAGGCTGACAATGACCGTCAGTGATACAAGTCGTAGTGCAGCGAAGTTGGTGAATACGGGTTTCATAAACTGTTTCGCGTTAAGCAAGTCTCTTCAATTCTTACGATCACGGGAAATCGTAGTATAGTCCGCCACAGACAATACTTCACGGCAACAACCAAGATGGCCGATCCGCCGCGCGTCGTTCGCTAACGTATCCTACCCTCCCAGCACAACGCTCGGGGCTCTCAGCTTGGCCTTTATCCTGCGTGTTACAACCAGCGGGATATTATGGAGAGTGTCGTCAACGTCGACAGATTGGGAGCCGTCCTGCCGGAGACGGTGCACTCGCTTTTTCCACCGCACCTAGCACGCCTCCCAGGAAGATTAAGCCTGCTTTATCGATTAACCAATGGATTCAGGCCGAGATTGGCACCATTTTAGAGGTATCGGCAGGACGGCAGTTGAGTGGGCTATTCATCTTGATTGCGCCAGAACCTCAGTGATCAATGGTGCAGCAGATTCTGGTGCAAAACGTCCGTCGCGGCAATGAATGTTGTCGAGTTCCAAGGCGATCAGAGAACCGTCGTACAAGGCCGTCAATTCGGTGGCCGAGACAGCGTGGAAAATGGCTGCTCGGCCGCCGTTATGGTTCAGCGTTGCGATTTGCGAGCAAATCGATTACTGAGGATTGCTTGGTGCTGGGGCTCGCGGTGCCGGTCCACCATCGGCAGCGCCAGGACTTTGCGGTGGATTCCCGCGTGGGCCTTGACCAGGAGCGGGATTGCGTTCTTCGCGACGAGGGTTATCTCGAACACCATCACGGGCATTTTCGCCATTGTCGAAGTAAGCATCAGCTGGGAAGTCGTAAGTCTCGCCAGTCATTTCATTCCAAATCCGGCGTTGATCGGGGGTCAAGGTTTCGTTGATCCGAGTGCGCGTCTGCTTCCAATTGTCTCCGAACTGTTTGTTTACATCTTCGCGATCTTTCGCGTACTCGTTGGCGTAGGCGCTCATCTGCTTATTCCAATCGGTGTAGTACCGATTAAAGTTCTGGCGTTGTTCGTCCGTCAACTTCAGACGAGTCTGGATTTGTGGATCGTTGAACGCGGCATAGCCTTGATACTGCAAGTTCAGCTGGTTGTACCGGTTGCGAGTGTCCGCATCGACGAAGGCCTTCGCGGTATTGTCGTAATAGTTCTTATAAAACGTGCTATACGCCGCCTGGATCCGGCGTTGACGCTCGGCTTCATTCAAATCGGCGGGCAGCGTGGTGACGGTCTGATTGTACGGCGCCCAATATTCAGCGTACGTCTTATTCAAAGTGCTGTACTGATTGTCATCGATCTTCAACTGACGGCGTATACCATCGTTCGCAAACCATGGACGACGTCCATAGAGCCGATAGTTCGAACCGCCAACAACCACGTTCGTCTTGCCTCCACGCACCTCCGCGCGAACTTGGGCGGAAGCCTCGCTCACGAAACCGATCATTGACGCGACCGTGAGTGCCGCAGCCATCCAACGCAAGGACGTATTCATACTTCGTCTCCTAGCTTGAACCTCCCATCAGAATTGCCGTCGCACATACGACAGCAGTCTCTCCACGTACGGCAATTTCAATGCCCGGGCGACAAAAAGTCGCAGCGGAGTCGAATTTTGAAAGAGA
>JBGSHH010000563.1:0-3069 GCA_041752355.1 Pirellulaceae bacterium
TAGCTAACGCCGTAGGGTGTGCGCAGCACACCGGAATCGACAACCAATTTTGTGTGCTGCGCACACCCTACGAACTGGTATCGAGAACAATCATGCCGCGTCATCCTGTTGTTCGGCATCACGTGCGGCATCACGATCCTCCTCGCGATACCGCAAGGCGGCCTCATCGATGGCGCGCATGACGTCGTTGCCGGTGAACATGCCAGCGGTACTCCGCCAATCTTTCACCGGCGGCTCTTTCGTCTTCGCCAGCAACTGCGCAACTTGCGATTCCAATACGGCCACACGTGATTGCAATTCCTCGATCGATGGTTCAGGCATGGTAGGCTCCTTCTTGGCCAACGCGGCATTCCTGAAATATATACCTTTTGGCGCTCGGGGACAAAGGCGATTCGGCACGGACGCATGCGATGAAGGGCCGTACCCAGCACACGTTCGCCTAACTCTCCACGCGAACATTCCGCGGAAAGAGGTAATCCTGCGGCATGGCCAGTCGCGGCTTTGCGGGATCGTAGATCATCGGGACCGAAAGTCCCGACGAAAACTCTTGGGGATTCACGCCGATTTTCGTAGTGAACGCTTGCTGCTCGACGGAGTAACTAATCAAGATCGTATCGAAGCCGCGCATGGTCACGCCCAAACGCCGACGCACCGTCCCCTTCGCCACCTGGCCAACGCGCGCCAGATACAACGCCCGCCAGACTCGCGGCGCGACAAACAACAAAGACAACAGCGTGATGACAAGGGCTATAAGCAACAACCATTTAGCTTCCAGTACGGTTTCCCGTCCGAAGCGACGACGAGCCAACTGCAAGCCAAACAGTTCCAGCGTAAAGGCCACTCCGGTCAGCAGCCAAAAGATGCTCGCAATGATGGCGGCGTTGCCACCCAGCTTCCACAGAATGTGATTGCGAATCGCGGCGGTAATGGGGCGACTAATCGTATCGGGCATAGTCAGCCCATTGGTCATGGGGGCTTCGTCATTGCGACATTCTTGCCGCCTACAACTTCCGCAGGTCCGAAAACTCATCCATCGTCACGGTGGTGAGTTCGCCGTCCTCGCGTTCCAGCACGAGAATGTCGCTGTAGACTTTGTCGTCGGGGTTGCGTTGGATGTGCAAGCCGTGGCGGCGACGATCCTTCTTCACGACCTTGCCTTTGGTGACGGTCAGCCACTTGCGGAAGCCGACCTTCACCTCGTGCGTCACTTCGACACGATCGCCGAGTTGCAGATCGGCGTAGACTTCGAGCGATTCAGGATAGGCCATGGTTAGATCCCAGGGAGCGCGGGCGTCTCGCCCGCACCCAATGTTTTCGCACGAAGGCGGGCGAGACGCCCGCGCTCCATTTACACTTCCTTCGAGTTGATCCAGGTCATCAGCTTGCGCAAGCGCTTGCCGACTTCTTCGATCGGATGTTGACGCTCGCGACGACGTACCGCCTTGAACGCGGGAGCGCCGGCACGATTCTCCAAAATCCATTCGCGGGCGAATTGGCCGTTTTGGATTTCCTTGAGAATCTTCTTCATCTCGGCCTTGGTCTCGGCAGTGACAATCCGGGGACCACGGGTGTAGTCGCCGAATTCCGCCGTGTTGCTGACACTGTAACGCATGTAATTGAGACCGCCTTGATAGAACAAGTCGACAATTAGCTTGAGTTCGTGCATGCACTCGAAATAGGCCATTTCCGGTTGATAGCCAGCTTCGACGAGCGTTTCAAAACCGGCCTTTACCAGTTCGCTCACACCACCACAGAGCACCACTTGCTCGCCGAACAGGTCGGTTTCGGTTTCTTCGGCGATGGTCGTTTCGATCACACCACCCTTGGTGCCGCCGATGCCTTTGGCGTAAGCCAGGCCGATCTTCTTGGTCTCTTCGGTGGCATTCAGGCCCAACGCGATCAAGCTAGGCACGCCGCCACCTTTGACGTATTCGCTACGCACCAAGTGACCAGGGCCTTTGGGAGCAACCAATAGCGCCGCGACACCAGCCGGTGGCTCAACCTGACCAAAGTGCATGTTGAAGCCGTGCGACGACATCAGCACATTGCCCGGCTTGAGGTTGGGCTTGATATCGTTCTTATAGACATCGCCTTGGACTTCGTCCGGCAACAGGATGTTGACGACATCAGCCTTCTCGGTCGCTTCGGCAGCGGAGACAGGCTTGAAGTTGTGGCTCACGGCCAAGTCGTAATTAGCACTGCCGGGACGCTGACCGATGATTACGTTCAGACCGCTATCACGGAGATTCTGGGCTTGGGCATGTCCTTGCGAACCATAACCGAGAATGGCGATGGTCTTGCCTTTGAGGACGGAGAGATCGGCGTCGTTGTCGTAATAAATCGTGGCGGCCATGTGTGCAATTCCAAAAAACAAATACGGAGGGAGTGTACGGGAAAGCGACCGGTAACGCGTGCGTTATTACTTTACCGGCTGCATAACAGATGAATTGGTGTTGGCGTCATCGGTTTCGCCGGTCGAGCCATTGCCGCTGCGAACCATGGCGATACGGCCGGTACGAACCAGTTCCGTGATGCCATAGGGGCGCATCCGCTCGATGAACGCCTGAATCTTGTTCTCGCGACCGGAGATTTCGACCATGATCTCTTCCGCGCCGACATCCAGAATTTTGCCGCGGAAGATTTCGACCAGTTCGCGAATCTCCGTGCGGTGGGCGCCGGCCGGAGCCTTGACCTTCAGCAGCATCAGGTCGCGCTCGACGAAATCCTGCGAGCTGACGTCCACCACTTTGACGACGGTGACGATCTTTTCCAGTTGCTTGCCGACTTGCTCCAAGACGCGATCGTCGCCGACGACTACGAAGGTCATCCGCGACAAGTTGGGGTCGTCAGTCTCCCCCACAGCGAGTGAATCGATATTGTAACCACGCGAGGCCAGCATCCCTGAGATGTGCGCGAGCACACCAGGCACGTTCTGGACCACGGCCGACAGGACGTGTCGCATAGGGGGCTCCGGAGCAAAAATAGTAAACAGGTAGCGTAGTTGGACGACCGCCGAGCGGCAAGGGGAGCGGAGAACGGGAAGTCGGAATGCGGAGGTCGGAAGTCGGA
>JBGSHH010000564.1:0-10245 GCA_041752355.1 Pirellulaceae bacterium
TTACTTCGCCTTCCAGCACTGCCACGATATGGAACTTGTCATCACCACCGATCGCGCGCGGCGATTGGAGATGCAGCCGATCGAGGACAAACTTATCGCACGCCACCAATCGCTCGGACTGCTCGTCAATGCGCTCGGGAACCTGCGGCGAAACCGGTCCAGCAGCGTAGTCGATCACTTCCAGGCCTTGTTCAATGTGCAGCGCGCGCGGCTGACCATCGGGGCCGACACGATTCCAATCGAACAGTCGGAACGTCGTATCGCTGGCTTGTTGAATCTCCGCGATCACTAGACCCGCGCCCAGCGCGTGCGGCACGCCAGCGGGTATAAAAATGCAATCGCCGACGCGCGGCTCGATCACATGCAAGCAAAGTTCCGTGGTGCCGCGATCGATCTCCCGAGCCAGCGCCGGACGATCGAAGCCCCGCTTTAGTCCGGCATAGAGCAGCGCGCCTGGCTCGGCATGCACCACAACCCAAGCTTCCGTCTTGCCCAAATCAGGCGGCGACATCGTCGCGCCATAAGCATCGTTAGGATGCACCTGCACCGAGAGGGGCTTGTTGGCGTCGAGAAACTTAAACAGCAGTGGAAAAACCACCTGCGGCCGATGGCGACTGAACAAGGCGGGCGCTTGTTCTTGCACCAACGAGTGCAGCGTTTGGCCGGCGAAAGGTCCCGCGGCGACGACCGTTTGATCCTGGCCATGATCGACGATTTCCCAACTCTCCGCATAGTCGGATCCATCGCCGAGCGTTTTGCCTAGCACCGTAGCCAGACGCCGACCGCCCCACAGATAGCGTCGCAGCACTGGTTCGAATCGCAGCGGATGGTCAAGCGTCATGCGGGGTATTTTAGAGTGGGGAGTGGGGAGTGGGGAGTGGAGGTGCTGGGGTTCAGGGTTCGGGAAAATGCCAGAGACCGCGCCGACTTCCGACTTCCGACTTCCGACTTCCGACTTCCGACTTCCGACTTCCACTTTCCGTCCCGAACCCCGAACCCCGAACCCCAAAACCCCTCCCCTCTCCTCCCAAGTTGCCAGACAGATTGCCCGCGTTTATACTACCAGTGTGCTGGCGAGAACTTGATTTTCGTCGTCATGCTTCTGGTACGGCAGTTTCCTACCGTAATTGGCCGCGATCCGCCTGCGAGCGGGTCCCACCAAACGCTTGATCGCGGATTGG
Organism: Pirellulaceae bacterium; assembly: GCA_041752355.1. GTDB lineage: Bacteria > Planctomycetota > Planctomycetia > Pirellulales > Pirellulaceae > JAEZGD01. The sequence goes on from JBGSHH010000564.1 coordinate 1,182, forward strand.
TCGGCCGAGGTTTGGTGGTTCGCCTGTTATTTTTGTCCGTTGTGTGGCAAGGCGAATTCGACCAGGCCGTTCCCGCCTAAGGTGCAGGCTACTGGTTTAGCCGCGCCGCTGCCGAAGGAAATGAGACATGGCCAAAAATCCCAACGATGACCTGTTTGCCCCCAGTACGATGTCGTTTGGCGACCATCTGGAGGAGTTGCGCGGCGCGCTGTTTCGGAGCGTCATCGGGTTGGTGATCGGCTGCATGGCAGGGCTGGCAGCGGCGAGTTGGGTGGTCGAATGGATCAAGGCGCCCCTCTCCGATTCGCTCGAACGCTATTACGTCGACAAGTCCATTGATCAACTTTTGGCTGAGAACGGCGACGAGAGTCTCAGCCCCGAAATGAAGCTATTCATAAAATCGCGACGGCTGGTGTTCGAGAAGCATTACATCGAACTGGACGAAATTCCCCGCTTGCAAAAGTTGCGCGAGGAATACTATCGCGAACATCCCGTCGTGGAAGGAAAAGACGACGCCAAACCAGACGCCGAACTAAAGCTAACCTCAACCACCGATAAGACCGCCGACACGACCGCCGCGAAGGAAGTAGCCACCGGTCCGCAGATTATCGGTGGCGAAAAGTTGCCATCGCCGAGCGAGATCTTGATGGTGACGCGCATTTGGAAGCCGATTCAAAGCGTCGTCAAAGCGCTTAATGCGCAAGAAGTATTCATGATCTGGATGAAGGCGGCGCTAGTGGCGGGGGCAATCATCGCCAGCCCCTACATCTTTTTACAGATTTGGAACTTCGTGGCGGCGGGCTTGTATCCGCACGAGAAACAATATGTTTACTTGTACTTGCCGTTTAGCATGGTGCTGTTCTTTGCTGGGGCGGGACTCTGTTTCTTCTTCGTGATTCCGCAAGTGCTCGATTTTCTGTTGACCTTCAATCGCACGTTGAATATCGATCCCGATCCACGTATCAGTGAGTGGGTGGGTTTCGCGCTCTTTTTGCCGCTAGGCTTTGGCTTGAGCTTTCAATTGCCGATGGTGATGCTGCTGCTCAATCGGATCGGCATCTTCAGCATTGAAATCTACATTGCCAAGTGGCGCATTGCGACGCTGGTGATTTTTGTGGTTTCGATGGTGCTGACGCCGGCCGATCCCGTCAGCATGCTCTTCATGGCGATCCCGCTGACGATGCTGTACTTCGGTGGCATCGCCATGTGCAAGTACATGCCGCGCGGGCGGAATCCGTTCGACGCCGCGTATGAGCCGTAATAGAAGGCGGATGAGTACTGCTACTACACCGCTGTAGCGATCCCGGCATGGCGCGCGACGAGTTGCACGAGTTGCGCGCGATCGATCGGCTTGCTGGCGTAGTCCGTACAACCGACACTGAGGCATTTCTCGCGATCGCCGATCATGGCGTGAGCGGTGAGTGCGACAATGGGTCCGGCGTAGCCGATTTCGCGCAACCGTCGCGTGGCGTCGTAGCCATCGAGCACCGGCATCTGCATGTCCATCAAGATCACATCAATCGCAGGGCCCTGCGTTGCCATTCTTTGCACTGCCAGTGCTCCATTTTCGACCATTTCGATATCCGCGCCCGCCGATCGCAGCATCGCGCACAGCAAACGTTGATTGTCCGGTCCATCTTCCGCGAGTAGCACACGCACGCCAGTGAGTTTGGCCGGCGCGCTGGTGGCGGCGAGGGTCGATACGCAAGTAGTATTCGTCGATGGTACGACCACGTTCGCGGTGGTAATCGTCCCCGGATCGATGAACAGCGAAAACGTGCTTCCCTCGCCGAGCGTGCTGCTAACTTCCACGTTCCCACCCAGCATTTGCGCTAAGCGCTGTGTGATGGTTAGCCCCAAGCCTGTACCGCCGAACTTCCGCGCGGTGGAAGTATCGCCTTGCGTGAAAGGCTGAAACAATCGCCCCAACGCTTCCGACGAAAGGCCAATGCCGGTATCGATCACATCAAAGCGGAGACGTTTATCCGGCGTCAAAGAAACCACCAATCGCACCGCGCCGACTTCCGTGAACTTGATCGCATTGCCCAGCAGATTCACCAGGCATTGTCGCAAGCGAGTGGGATCGGTTCTCACCGTCGCGGGAAGGGCACCTCGATACTCCACTTTGAAGGGTAGATTTTTCGCTTCAGCACGGACGCGCATCAACGTGACGACATCGGTGATGATCTGCACGGGAGAGCAATCCAGGTACTCAATCTCCAATCGCCCGGCCTCGATTCGCGAGAGATCGAGAATGTCGTTAATGATCTCCAGCAGATGCTCACCATTGCGACGAATGGTCGTCAAGGCGTCGCTTTTTTCGCCTGCGGAGGGATCGAGCGCCAGGAGTTCGGCATAGCCCAGGATGGCGGTCATCGGCGTGCGAATTTCGTGGCTCATGTTGGCCAAGAATTCGCTCTTACTGTGCGTGGCACTTTCGGCCACGGCGGTCGCGGCCTTCAATTGTTCGTTGAGCAGCGCGAGCTTGATATTGTGCTCTTCCAAGGCGGCGCGGGCGGTGGCCACATGAGCCAGCGAATCTTGGAGCGCTTCCTCGGTCTTTTTGCGCTCTTCGATTTCTCGCTCGAGCTGCACGTTGAGTTTCGCGATGCCGGGAAGCGTGAGCGCGAGTGGAATCAATTTCACCAACATGATCATCGTCGCCAGCGACACGATCGCCGTCAGCATCTTGACGAAGCCTGACAGGTGATAGACGGGAAACCAAAAGATGCCTGCTTCGATGAGATGTCCCACGCCACACGACAAAATGAAGGCGGCAAAGAGCCAAAAGACGGGCGTCATCGGGACGTCACGCCGTTTGCGAATGAAGAATACCAACAGGCAAGGAATGGCAAAGTAAGCGACGAAAATCGCGAAATCGCTAGCAATATGCAGCCAACCCATCGCGCTCGACCATTGGCCGCAATGCCAACGTGGCGGATAGTTGCTGGTATCCAACAACCAATTAAAAAAGTCCATGGACGCTGCCCCTTCGGCACCCAGAACCACCATCAAATTGCAATCGAAGCAACGGTAGGTCGCTAACAAGGGGGAGTCAAAGCAGCGAAGCGCGATTGGAGACGTGGTAGCGATTATGCGGACCACGGATTGCCGCAATGTGGGATCTCAGCGCGCGGTTAAATCGCTTCGGGTCCGCGCTCGCCAGTGCGAATGCGGACGCAATCTTCCATCGGCAACACGAAGATTTTGCCGTCGCCGATCTCCCCTTTATCGCCGGTACGGCCACCTTGAATGATGGCATTAATGGTCGGTTCGACAAAGTCTTCGTTGACCGCGATCATCAACTGCACCTTGCGAAGCAGATTCACGGCGAACTCATGGCCGCGATAAACTTCGGTATGTCCCTTCTGTCGCCCAAAGCCTTGGCAATCCATGACGGTGAGACGAAAGACTTCGACGTCGGTGAGAGCCGCTTTGACGGCTTCTAGCTTGTTGGGCTGAATGATCGCGATGATCAACTTCATGGAAATCAGTAATCGAGAGGGACGGAAGGATAGAAACCGTCACTGAATCTAGTCCGCTACCTGGTCAGAGACAAGAGCGACCGCCGTTTTCGCTGGCTATCAACAAAAAATACCCCGGCCCAGACAGGTGAGGCGGACACCTGTCCAGGCCATTGGGGTATCCTTCTGGCCCAGGCAAGAGCCGAAGAAGTTCGAGGTTATTTTGTGTCGTACCTCCCTGCGTGCCCGCCGTTATCGGTCCTCTCCTCCCGATAACAGCAAGGCAACGTAGGGTAGGTCGCTAGGCAACTTGTCACCCGCCTGATCTTGGACTTACTTGGTCGAAGCCATGGCACTGCTGCCATGACCCATGGCACCATCGTGTACCTGGTGAGCCGGATAGGCGTACATACCGTGTTCCGAGATATCCAAACCTTCGAGTTCGTCTTCCTTCGAGACGCGGAACAAGCCCACGGCTTTGAGCAGCGCGAAGAAGGCGAACATCGTTACGAAAGCCCAAACTGGAATGGCCACCGAACCAATGATTTGCGGAACCAATTGAGCGTTCGTACCGAAGATGCCCGTCGCGATACCACCCCACACGCCGCAGACGCCGTGAACAGGGAAGGCACCGACAGGATCGTCGATTTGCAGTTTCTCCAGCACGATAATTGCCACTACCACGAGCACGCCAGCCACACCACCGATGATGAACGACTCAATGGCCGTCACGTCATTGCAATTGGCAGTGATGCCGACCAAACCCGCCAAGGCACCGTTCAGAGCCATCGTGAGGTCGGGCTTGCCGAACATCAACCAAGACACGAACAATGAGATAACGCCACCCGCACCTGCGGCCAAGGTGGTATTCACGGCGATCGTGACTACCGCGTTGGTATTGGCGATACCGGCGAAGTACAGCTGGCTGCCTGGATTAAAGCCATACCAGCCAATCCAGAGAATGAACACACCCAGAGCAGCAAACGTGATGCTGTGACCAGGAATTGGTACCGACTTGCCGTTCACGAAGCGGCCCAAACGGGGTCCGAGCAAAATCGCACCCGCCAAGCCTGCGAAGCCACCGACGGCATGCACAAGGATCGAACCGGCGAAGTCTTGGAACGGAACACCAAAAGTATCCGTCATCCAAAAGCCTTCACCACCACCCAACCAACCCATACCCCATTTCCATGAACCGCTGATCGGATAGATCAAAGCCGTCATGAACACGGTGTAAAGGAGATAGCCAGCCAGCTTCATACGACCAGCGACAGCACCCGACACAATCGTCGCGGCAGTGGCAGCAAACGCCAACTGGAACAAGAAGTCGGCCTGAGGATGCATCGCTTTGCCGGCAACAGCGGTTGGGTCCTTTGAGAACTCAGCCGTGTCGAGCGTTCCTGGCATGCCAGCATAGCCAACGACACCGTGAATCGCCCAGTTATCACCGGGATACATAATGCCAAAGCCGATGACGTAGAACAAACACACGCCAATGCACATGTCCATGAAGTTCTTGAACATGATGTTGACCGCGTTTTTGGCCGAGTTGAGGCCAGTCTCTAGCACGGCGAAGCCCGCCTGCATAAAGAGCACCAGTACCGCGGACAGGAACAACATCATCGTATCGAGGGCATACGTGAGTTCCGCGATTTGGGCTTCGACTGGAACTGGCGCGGCGGCCGCTTCCTCAGTCGCTTCTTCTTTTTTCTCTTCGGTGGCAGCCGTTTCCTCGGTCTTAGGTGCTTCCGTTACCGCAGGCGTTTCTGTGGCTGGGGCTTCCGTCGTTACTGCCGGAGGTGCCTCTTCTTTCTTGTCCTCTTGTCCGTACGAAGTGGAGCCAAATGCCAAACACAGGCCCAATAAGGCTCCTACCAAGAGCCACGTTCCACTTCGACTACTAAACCAAGTTTTCATTTCGTGTTCGCCTTATGTCTTGAAGGTGTACAATTTTTTCGGCGGTTGCTGCCTGCAACCAACCTTGCCAGGAAGCAACCAGCGGGAGGGCCCTGCCGCTAGCTGCCAACGAAGGATGCACGCCTTGAATGCAATCACCGTGCCAAGCAGCACAGTCGGATCGTTAAAGAGAGCGACTACCGTCGCTAAGTGAAGAATCCGCAAGGAATTACGCGGTTGGACAAGAAATGCTCAAAGCGAGCGCCGCGAGTGCGATCAACCTCTTCTGCTTAGATTCGTCGCAGCTCGCGCCGCGCGATTAGGCAAGGGCGAGGAGATCCGGCAGAGGTTACAGAAGACCGCCTGCAGGCCTGTGCCTAAACCAAAACCAGCCGCCTGCATCGAGGGTGAATGCAGGCGGCTGGCGATTGCTGACGGAAGCTGGGGAGAGGCTATCTCAAAGCTCAGGGGCGACGTATGCGGTCGCCGCCCCTAAGCAGTTAGGGTTCGCTTACCACAGGACGACGGCATCGAAGCCACCGACCCATTGGGCTTGCGAGGTGTTATCACCGAACGGATTGCCGATCCCGTCGTACCAATCGTAACGCACTTCAGGGCGAACGATCAGGTTGGCATGGGGGGTCCAGTTCAGGCCGAGGCTGACTTCGTAGAAGTTGCCAGCGTATCCGCCTGGCGTGGCGACGTTGTTGCCAGCATCGGTCGGCGTGCTAGGACGCACACCGGCCTTCCAGCAGTCGTTGATGGTGTAGAACAGGTACTGGTTGATGCCGTACCATTCCGCATCTTGACCGCGGCTTAGCGCACTTTGCTGCCAGCCGTTGTCGTGCTGGAAGACGTAGTTCAGCTTGTCGGTGACGTTGTAATTGAAGACCAGGCTGTACATGCTACGCGTCGAGAAGGCATCGTCGGGGTTGCCGGCCACGGTGGGCTCGGTACCGCTAATGCCTGTGACCGTAACCGTGTACTTCTCATGGTCGGGGGTGTAGGTCGCACCACCCAGGACAGCCAACCGATCCGTGCCAGGCACGCCATCGAAGCGATCCCAACCGTTCACGGCACCGCCCATAAACGTCCAGTTTTCGCCGGCCGAATAGGTCGCCAAAGCACCGGTGTGGCTGAACGGTTCGCCGTATTGCATGGTGTAGGCATGCGTGGCGAAGAAGTTGTTGGGCGCGGTAACGACTTCATAACCAATGATGGTATAGAAGCGACCGAGCTTCACCGACAAATCGCCATAGCCCAGTTCGCCATACATCTGCGGCGTCACGATGCCGTAGTAGGGGCTGCTGTTCCACTTGGAAAGCAGGTCGCCACCGGTGGTGGTTTCCCAACCTTGTTCCGTGTTGTAGATCCAGTCAGTACCGTACAACACGTCCATGCGACCACCGATGTCCCAGCAGCATTCGCTGGTGTCGATCGGTTTTTCGAGGATGCCGTAGATCTGGTTGATTTGTCCGTCACTACGATCCGCGAAGGTCACGGGTCCATTGTACTTGCTGGTGGTGTTGTGGCTGTTAACAAAGTAACCGCCGTTGATCCAGCCATAGGCCTTGATGCCGTGGCAGTTGTCTTGATTGAACAAGAACCACTGTGGGCAGTCTTCTTCTTCGGCTTCTTCGGCACAGCCACAATCGGCACCACCTTTGTCATATACCGGCTCTTCGGCCGGAGGTGGCACGTCGCTTGGCGAAGGTTGGCCTTCGGCTTGCGCGTAGTAGCTATGTGTGAAAGCGGTTTGTTGAATTGACGAAGGCTGACGCAATCCTTGCGCTGACGCGGTGCCCGCGAATACTGCGCAGTAGATGGCTGCAGCGAGCGCCATTTTGCTGATTTTCATATCCAGTTCTCCCCAAGTCCTGATTGTTTGAATGCACATAAGTGTGCCGGTGCGGTCCGTCACACCGCGGTTTCGGCGGGAATCCTTTGGGAGGGCAGCACTGCGAGTTGGTTAGGCTGGTGCGCTCGACACGTCCGCTGCAAGGCGTATGTGACGAAAGCTCCCGAGGGTTGCTTACAGTGATTGATATCGGACCATGTCTCGACTGCAATTCACCCTCCGGGCGGCTTCCGAGAGCAACTTACGGTCGTGCGCCCCGCTAAACTGCGAAAGCTTGTCGGTTGTACGCATTCTCCGCCGCGCGATTCGACGGATACCAACAGTTGCTCTTGCGACGACCACCAAACGCGGGCGAATTACCGCGAAAAACGGCCCTTTTGTGGCATGTTAAGGGGTGCGGCATGTAGTGAAGAAAAGGTGCCCCGGCAGACAAGAATGTCGGCCCCACCTGTTAAACTTTGCGGCTGTTAACGGCCCTGCGACTTGCGGAAGATAGTCGGGCGCACTCTGGTCGCATGCTCACTCGGCGAAGAGCGCTTCGACGAATTCGTCGGCGCTAAAAAGTGCCAAATCCTCGGCCTTTTCGCCGATGCCGATGTACTTTACCGGCAGATTGAATTGCTTACGAATCGGCAGCACGACACCACCTTTGGCGGTGCCATCGAGTTTGGCGAGGACGATGCCGGTGCAGCCGGCGGCGGTGGAAAAGCCTTGGGCCTGGCTGATTGCATTTTGACCTGCAGTGGCATCCAGCACGAGCAGTACTTCGTGTGGTGCGTCGGGGATTTGCTTGGTGATCACACGGCGAATCTTTTCGAGTTCCTGCATCAAATTCGTCTGCGTCTGCAAACGACCCGCCGTATCGACAATGCAGACATCCAATTGCTTCGCCACGGCATGCGCGACGGCCCGATGCGCCACACTCGCGGGATCGCTGCCTGGTGTGCCGGCGACGATCTCGGCTCCCAGTCGCTCGGCCCAAATCGTCAGTTGCGAACCAGCCGCCGCGCGAAACGTATCCCCCGCCCCTAGTACCACGCTTCGCCCGCTGTCGCGAAACATCTTGGTGAGTTTAGCGATGGAAGTGGTTTTGCCGGATCCATTGACCCCCACCACCATGACCACGGTTGGCCCGCTTTCGGCGTAGTGAATCGGATTCTCCGGCTGCTGGACCAGTTCGCGGACCTTTTTCTTGATGGTCGCCAGCACTTCGGTCATATGCACGACGCGGGCGCGAAAATCGGTCGCCACGGTGTCGCGAATTTCGGTCGCTGGCCCAACTCCCATGTCGGTGCGTACCAAGATCGCAAACAACTCCGCCAAGAAAGCGTCGTCAACGAGGCGACCTTCCTTCTTGAACAGATCGCGCACATCGGTGAAAAGCGCTTGTTTGGTCTTGGTCAGACCTTTGCTTAGTACGTCGAGCCAGCCCATGGGGAATAGTGGGGAGTGGTTAGAGGTTAGTGGTTGTTCGATAGAATGGCAGCAGAAACGCTACTTCTTCTTCTCTTGCAGCACGCGATCAAGGATGCCGTTGACAAATTGCGCGGATTGTTTGGCACCAAAGCGCTTCGCTAGTTCCAGCGCTTCGTTGATGACCACAGCGGCCGGCGTCTCGGTGTAGAGAATCTCATAGGCTCCCAAGCGCAATACATTGCGATCGGTCGCTGCCATGCGGGCGAGACTCCAGTTTTCCGCCCGCGCGCTGAGCATGGTATCGAGCTCGCCTCGATTGCGACGCACACCAGAAATGAGCGACATCGCGAAGTCGATCAAGGGGGGCTCACCATTGAGGCGTTTGCGCACGAAAATATCCGCAATAGCCGGATTACGGCCTGAATTGAGA
>JBGSHH010000565.1:0-4066 GCA_041752355.1 Pirellulaceae bacterium
AAATCAGTGTCTCGCCCGAAGACGATATCGAACTGCGGCGCATCACGTTAACCAATCGTTCGGAGCTGCCGCGCTCGTTGGACGTCACGAGCTATGCGGAAGTCGTTATGGCGACGCAAGCCCAAGACGAGGCGCATCCCGCCTTTAGCAATTTGTTCGTACAGACCGAGCTCGTGCGCGGACGTCATGCAATCTACTGCACCCGTCGTCCGCGTTCCGCCGAAGAACGGCCACCCTGGATGACGCATATGATGACCGTGCGCGGCGCGGCGATCGGCGAGCCATCGTTTGAAACCGATCGGATGCGATTCATCGGTCGACAGCGAACACTCGCGTCGCCACTAGCACTCGATGACAATACGCCGCTATCCAACACGGAAGGTCCCGTTCTCGATCCGATCGTCAGCATCCGTCAGACCGTGCTATTGCAACCTAATGAATCGATCCGTATCGATATTGTGACGGGGATGGCCGAATCGCGCGCCGGAGTCGATGCCCTCACCGAGAAATATAGCGATCCCAGCCTCGCCGATCGCGTGTTTGATCTCGCTTGGACGCATAGCCATATCCTGCTGCAGCAGCTCAGTGCCTCGGAAGCGGATGCCCAGCTCTATGGACAGCTCGCAGGATCGATCCTTTATGCGTCCGCCCTGCGACGGGCGAAAGCCAGCATTCTTAGTCGCAATCGGCAAGGCCAATCGGGTCTCTGGGGCTACGGAATCTCCGGCGATATGCCGATCGTGCTCGTTCGTATCCGCGACCACGAACGCATCGCACTGGTGAGTCAGGCTGTGCAAGCCCATGCCTATTGGCGACTCAAAGGACTAGCCGTCGATCTGGTCATTTGGAACGAAGACGACTCGGTGTACCGTCAGACGTTGCAGGAAGCGATTGTGGATCTCGTGGCGGCGAGTCCTGAAGCTTCTCTTGTCGACCGGCCGGGCGGAGTGTTCATTCGGCGCGGCGAACAGATGTCGGATGAAGATCGCGCCCTGCTGCAATCCGTGGCGCGTATCGTGTTATTTGACGACGGTGGAACGTTGGCGGAACAAACCGAGCGTCGCGGCAGAGCCGAAATATCGATTCCTCATCTGAAGCCGCAGCGCCGTCCACTCGCAGCCAAACGCCCGGACGAATCTCCGCACCGCGATCTCGCCTACTTCAATGGATTGGGAGGTTTCAGCCATGATGGCCGCGAGTACGTCACGACGCTCGCCGCTGGCCAAACGACACCAGCGCCTTGGGTCAATGTGATCGCCAATGCCGAGTTCGGCACCGTCATTTCCGAAGGCGGGAGCGCTTACACCTGGTCGGAGAACAGCCATGAGTTCCGCCTTACGCCTTGGCACAACGATCCCGTCACGGATGCCAGCGGCGAGGCCATCTATGTGCGCGACGACGAAACAGGCGAGTACTGGTCACCTACGCCGCTCCCCACGCGCGGCGCAAATCCCTATGTGGTCCGGCATGGCTTCGGCTATAGCATCTTTGATTATTCTTCAGGTGGGCTGACAACGGAGTTGAGCGTTTACGTCGCGACCGACGCGCCGGTTAAATTTCTCAAGCTCAAGATTAAGAATCATTCCGGGCGTGCGCGGGACTTGTCGATCGCTGGCTACTGGGAGTTGGTATTGGGCGATTCGCGCGGTAAATCCTTGATGCATGTGGTGACGGAGCTCGACTCCGCCAGCGGCGCAATCCTGGCCCGCAATGTGTACAGTCCCGAGTTTGGCAATCGGGTCGCCTTCGTCAATTGCAGCGAATCCAATCGCACTTTTACGGGCGACCGAACCGAGTTTCTCGGGCGCAATGGCAAGTTCTCGAGCCCTTCCGCAATGCGTCGCGTGCGTCTCTCTGGGAGAGTCGGTGCCAGCTACGATCCATGCGCCGCATTCCTGGCGCCACTGCGGATTGAAGATGGCCAAGAGCGGACAATCACCTTCACGATTGGTTGTGCCAAAGGTGCAGCGGAAGCCAAAAGTCTTGCACATCGATTTCGTAGCGTCGACAGCGCCAATCGCGCGATTGAAGGGGTCTGGGACTATTGGAGCCGGACCTTGGGCGTGGTTCATGTGGAAACACCCGACCCATCCGTCAACTTCCTCACGAACGGCTGGCTGCTCTATCAAACGTTGGCCTGCCGCATGTGGGCGCGCACAGGCTTCTATCAATCGGGGGGCGCTTTCGGTTTCCGCGATCAGTTGCAAGATGCGATGGCGCTCGTGCATGCCCAACCCCAGTTGTATCGCGAGCATCTATTGCGCGCCGCCGCGCATCAATTCCGCGAGGGCGATGTCCAGCATTGGTGGCATCCGCCTGTGGGTCGCGGCGTCCGCACGCACTTCTCCGACGATTATCTCTGGTTGTCACTAGCGGTATGTCGGTATGTCACCAAGACTGGCGATACGGGCGTCTTGGAGGAGCGCATTCCCTTTCTGGCGTCACGACCACTACGTGACGACGAAGAGTCGAACTACGATTTGCCACAAATCTCGGACGACATCGATACGTTGTATGCGCATTGCCAGCGTGCCATCGAGCATGGCCTGCGTTTTGGCGAGCACGGCCTGCCGCTGATGGGTTGCGGCGACTGGAACGACGGTATGAACCTCGTGGGCCAGCATGGTCGTGGCGAGAGTGTGTGGCTGGCGTTCTTCCTGTTTCATGTTCTCGAACAATTCGCAGCGCTGGCGCGCCAACGAGGTGACGTCGCTTGCGCCGATCGTTACGCCATTGAAGCAGGCAGGCTGCGCGGCAATATCGAAGACCATGGCTGGGATGGTGAATGGTATCGACGCGCCTACTTTGACGACGGCACGCCGCTGGGTAGCGCACAAAACGAAGAGTGCCAAATCGATGCCATCTCGCAAAGCTGGTCGGTTCTCTCCGGCGCTGGCACGCAAGAGCGCACCGAATTGGCCATGGAAAGTGTCATACGTCGACTAGTTCGTCGCGACGATCGCCTCATACTCTTGCTGGATCCTCCCTTTGACAAATCCCAGCTCAACCCTGGCTACATCAAAGGCTATGTGCCTGGAGTACGAGAGAACGGTGGCCAGTACACCCATAGTGCCATCTGGGCCGTGATGGCGACCGCCGCGATGGGGGACAGCCAACGAGCCTGGGAGCTATTCTCGCTCATCAACCCAGTCAAACATGGCGAAACGGCGGAGCAAATCTCAACCTATCGCGTCGAGCCCTATGTCATGGCCGCCGATGTTTATGGTGTTGAGCCTCACATCGGTCGCGGTGGTTGGACGTGGTACACGGGCTCGGCAAGTTGGATGTACCGCTTGATTGTGGAGTCGTTCTTGGGTTTGCAGTTGGAAGTTGATCGGTTGCGCATCAAACCGTGTTTGCCTGCCGATTGGGACAGTTTCAAGATTCACTATCGATTTCGCGAGACGTTCTATCACATCACGATTCACAACACGGGGGCCAACGCCACGGCATGTCGCATGGTCTTGGACGGCGTCGAATTGTCTGAAGACTTTGTAACGCTCGTCGACGACCGCCAAGATCACCATGTTGAGGTCGAAGTTCCAGCTCTCGATCGTGCCACACATCCGGCCAATCGCGTTGCCGGACAGCACGTCGACGGCCGACAGCCGACCGTTTTCCAAGCCTTCCAACAATAGGCGGCAGGCAACAGTGAACATCGCTCACTGTGCCGAGGTGATCGGCGAGATACCAGTTGGTTTCGTTGGGTGAGCCTAGAAAATCGCTGGCGAGAATCTGATCGACGGCGGGGCCGAATAAGTTCCGGCGTTCCAGCGAACCACCGTCGTCGAACTGCAAGGCGATGTGGGCGCCATCATAGACATACTGCTATTGCCATCGATATCAACTCACTTGCGCACATGGCGATCTAGCGTGTCGTACTCGTTGGCGGCTTGCTTGGTCGTCGCGTGCGAGGAATTCTTGTACGTCACTAGCGTCAGGCGGTTGCGATAGTCCCAGGTGTATTCGATCGTCTCGCCGGTTGTCTTGTTGGTGCATTGCGACCAAGTATCGCCCAGAACGTCGCAAGTTTTTGGGTGGCCCTTTCTTGGCCTTTGTTATCGGG
>JBGSHH010000566.1:0-16377 GCA_041752355.1 Pirellulaceae bacterium
CCGGGATAACCTTAGGTGGAAACCTTTTTCACCCCCGGAGATTCTGGCAATGCGTTTTGGATTAGGTCGAGTCAGGCGAGCGTTGGTGGCTGTTTCACTCTGCGGCGCGGTGCTGGCAAGTGTCGCTGCGCATGCGGCCGAGGCACCTGTATCAGGCACGTTCAAAGGCAACGGCAAGCCTGCCAAGCTGGCATTTGCGTCGGCGCAAGTGCGCGAGGCATTCAATGATAAGCCCGCGGTCGTCTTGATCTTCACCGAGAAGGATCACTCGAAAGACGCCAAACCCGCTTGGAACGCTGGCTTCGGTCGCCTGGGGAGCGCGCTGGTGGTGTCCATCTTTGAGGATGGCGGCATCTTCGGCTGCGAAATCGCGCACGCCGCGCATACCGAAGGATCGTTCAGCAGTATCGGTGCCGTAGAGATCAAAGACTTCAAGATCGCCGACGGTAAGGTCTCTGGGCGGATGACATCCGCAGGCGAGCAGACCTTTTTCAAGCGCACTTGGGAAGTGGATTTGGCTTTCAACGTGCCGCTTCCGAAGGATGCATTTAAGCCGGCAGGTAAGCCGGTTGCGGAGAAGCCGATCACGCCTGCGAATACGCCGAGCGACAAGCCAGTCACCGTCAAGCCCGTCGTTGCCGCGATCAATGCTCACACGCTGCCCCCTGCCAATGCGACGGATGTCGAGATGAAGCAGGGAGGTGGGTTCATCGACTGGAAGAGTCCCCAGGACGTGAAGACCGCGACCGATGCGTTCATCAAGCAACTCGCCGCACAAGGATGGAAGAAAGAGGGGAGCGACTTAATCACTCCCAAGTCGGTCATCCTGCGTCGCAAGCAGGGGGAAGCGAGTCTCGTGGTTTTCGTCAAACCAGAAGGGACCGGCAGCAAAGTTTCGATCCACTCCAAAGGCTTATCATGGGAAGCTAAGCAGTAGACAGCTACATTGTCGCCGCTAGCTCCACAAACGAAACGCCTTCGTTTTGTGGAGCGAACATCAACTCAATCGCAGCACGAATTGAAGTTCGCGACTTTGGTGAGTTTGAATACACCATTGTCTTTGCAGGAATCGTAGTTGGCACTGAACTGGCAGTCGGTAGCCTGAGCGGTATACGTAAACGTGCCAAACATGCGACCTAAGTAGTGGCTGCCACTAAGGGTGACGGCATCGCCAGTGTCTTCGACGACGTCTAGCGTGACGGTGTATTTGAACGGCAAGACGCCGAAGAATCGTCCGCGAAAATGAACGTCATAGCTTTCGCCGCACTTCTGGAACGTCGCCTTGAGGGGGCCATGGTGTCGCGTGCAATTGCTCGCCCAGCAACCTTCCCAACAGCCCGAGAGATCGACAGCCGAGGCTTGTTGCGCCGCGCTTACCAACGCTATCGCCGCCGCCATCAAGAGGGATTTCATCACCCAGCCACGGTTGGAATTGCGCGTCATCGCGAAGCTCCTTGATCACCTACAGATACGTTCCGATAGTGACATCGGAACGCGCCAACAGCGAACTAAAGTGCTTTGCCGCGCAGGTGGAGCTTAGCGATTGTCGCGATCAAACGGGCCTCATTCGCGAGGGCGACTGGAGCCACCAGCGGCGATCACCGCTACCACGATCGCGACAATCACCACCGCCAAGACGACCAGTCCGCCAATGATCGATATTCCAAAGCTCATCATGTTGGCTCCCTGCAAGCTGCTGAATCGCGAGACAAACCTCAAATAGTTTCGCTGCCTGCCCCCATTTCTTGGCGGCGCTGGCATAATTTAGCATCGATTGGTTAAGTTCCCGCCCTCGCGAAACGCGCCCGCATGATTGATTATGATCCGCACCGCTGGTGGTCGCACTTCTTCGACTTGAAGGGTTCGATGGTGCGCGAGATCGCCGCCCGCGTGGCGACATGCACCGTCTGGTCGGCGGCCGTGGTCGCGATCGATACACAGTTTGACGTGAGTATCCCGGCCACTGCGCATCAACTGGTCGGCACGGCGCTGGGCTTGCTACTCGTCTTTCGCACGAACGCTTCCTACGATCGCTTCTGGGAAGGGCGGCGAATGTGGGGGAGCATCATCAACGAATCACGCAACCTGGGACGCGCCGCCGCAGTCTATCTCGACGCCGTACCCGAACTGCGCAAGAAACTCATCGAGCGAACCATTCTCTTTTCCTATGCCACCATGCACCGCCTGCGCGGTGAGCAGTCGATCGGCAACGGGGCAGCATTCTTATCGCCCGAAGCGGCTACCCGTCTGCAAGCGATGCGCAACATTCCGCAGCAGGTAGCGATCGAAATGAGCGACACATTGCGCGAAGCGCGCAATCGAGGCGTCATTTCCGACTATGTCCTGATGACGCTCGACAACAACGTGCAACTTCTGATCGACTATCTCGGCGCGTGCGAAAGAATCGAGAAGACACCGCTGCCATTTGCCTACATGGTGCATCTGCGGCGCGTGCTAGTGATGTACTGCTTTACGCTTCCCTTCGCGCTGGTCGACGAGTATCAATGGACGACGGTGCTCGACACGTTCCTCGTTGCCTATACCTTCTTCGGCATCGAGGAAATTGGCGTCGAAATCGAAGGCCCATTTGGCCAAGACGAGAATGACTTGCCGCTGGAGCGTTTTTGCGCACTGATCGAAGGGGACTTGTTGGAGTCGATCGGCGAGCCGGTAGCGACACCCAAACTTTGACGATACTTAGGCCGAGGCGAGCGCCTCCTCGTTGTAGCGTTCGCGGATCGCGATGAATTCGTCCTCGACGGCGAGAAATGCATCGACCAGATCGGGATCGAAATGCGTGCCTGACTCTTTCAAGATGATCGAGCGCGCCACGGAATGTTCAAACGCAGGCTTGTAGACGCGTTTGGAAGTGAGCGCGTCGTAGACATCGGCAATGGCGACGATGCGACCACACAGCGGAATATCATTCCCCTGCAAGCCTTGCGGATAGCCTGAGCCATCGTAGCGCTCGTGATGTGTCAGCGCGATGTCGCGGGCGATCTTGAGAAAACGCGCTTCCGGATAGCGCTCCAAGGCGGCTTCCAAGGTCGCCGCGCCCATCCGCGTGTGCTGCTGCATCACCGCGAACTCAGCGGCGTTGAATTGGCCCGGCTTGAGCAAGACGCTATCGGGGATGCCCACTTTGCCGATATCGTGCAATGGACTCGTTTGATAGATCAAGCGAATGAATTCGGCGTCACATTCATCGTGATAGCGTGGCATCGTCGCGACATGCTTGGCCAGTACGCGGCAATAATTGCGCACGCGTTCTAAGTGGTGGCCCGTTTCGGGATCGCGCGATTCGGCTAGTTTCGCCAAGGCAAAGATCGCCATTTCGCGCGTTTCCATGCTCAAAATACGTTCGCCGGAGCGGACGCGCACGATGAGTTCTGCCGCATTGAACGGCTTGGCGACGAAGTCGTCCGCGCCAGCGGAGAGGCCTTCGACAATCTCCGCCGAGCTGTTTCGCGCAGTGAGCAAAATGAAATACACATAACCGCTGAGATCTTCGCTGCGAATCTCGCGACAGAGATCGATCCCCGTCAGCACGGGCATGTCCCAGTCGGAAATGACCAAACGAAACGACTCCTCGCGCACCAATTGCATAGCATCGTAGCCATTGGTCGCGGTGGCGACGTCGTAGCCGGCTTTCACGAGCGCGTTCTCGAGGATTTCCAGTGAGATGGAGTCGTCGTCAACAATCAGGATTCGCATAACCAGTTGCTCAAAGGCGTAGCGTTACTTCACGAAGGTATTACGTTATGCTCTGCAAAGCGTCTTCGAGCGTGTCGAAGAAGCGATCGAGTTGATCTTGTAGTTCGGTCAAACTCTGTTCGGCATCGGCGATCTGGCCGGTGCGCGCTTTTTGTTCGAGGACTCCGGCGATCTGACTCAATCCAGGCGCCGAGACATTAGCCGCCGCCCCCTTAAGCCCATGAGCTAAAGTAGTAGCTTGCCGCACATCGCCAGCGAGCACGGCTTGCCGCAAAGCATCGACGTCCGTCGGAACTCGCTGCTGGAATTTGCGTAGGATCTTCTTCACAAAGGTAGCATCCCCCACGCAGCGTTCCAGCAACACATGGACTTCCAAGGCCGGTTGCTCTGGGAATGCCTTCGTGGCTGGCGCGGTACCAGTGGTGATGACTGACGGAGTTTTAGCGATTGGTTGTTCCACCACGGAGGGCACGGGCTTCGCCCCAGCAGGCGCGGCGCAGGGCTTTTCTGGCAACACACTGGCGATGGCCTTGAAGAGTCGTTCGCGATCGATTGGCTTGGTGACGTACTCGCTCATGCCGATGCTCAAGCAGCGTTGACGATCCCCTTCGATGGCGTTGGCCGTGAGGGCGATAATGGGAATCTTGTGCGCGGCGCTGTTTTCCTCTTCCCAGCCACGAATAGCCGTCGTGGCTTCAAAGCCATCCATCTCGGGCATTTCGCAATCCATCAGCACCAGGTCATAACCGCCACGCTGGACCGTTTCCAACGCTTGCCGGCCATTGCTTGCCACATCGCAGACGAAACCAGCGATTTGCAGCATTTCGCACGCGACAAGTTGATTGATCTCGTTGTCATCGGTGACGAGGACGCGGTAGGTGCCTTTGCTGGCCGCTACCGTCTGTTTGGTCGTATGGGAGTTGACTGCGGCAGAAGTGACAGGAGCTACTACGGCGCTGGTAACACTCGTAAGTTTCGTCGTGGTTGGACGTGGTCGGGTCGCCGCTTGCACGACGGCGTCGAACAAACGCGATTGGCGAATCGGTTTGGTCATGCAGCCTGCGAAGTTCAAACGCTCAACTAACGGTTCGGTGAGCGTGTCGTCGAGGGAGGTGAGCATTAGCAGCGGCGTTTCGTGCAATTGGCCATCGGCCCGAATCGCCTCCGCGAGTTCCAAGCCATCCATTTCCGGCATTAAACAATCGAGAATCGCCAAACCATAAGGACGTTGTTGTGAAGCTGCCGAACGCAAACGCTCCAAGGCTTCTGCCGCGCTGGAAACGGTCGTAATCGCGAGACCCCAATTGGTGAATTGGTCTCGCAAGATTTCCAAATTGGTGTCGATATCATCCACCGCCAGCACGCGCAGTTGTTTGAGTTCCGCCGGCACACGCGGTTCGGAGTGCGTCGCTTCAGCGATGACTGGCAGCGGCAGAATGGCCCAAAATGTCGAGCCTTTGCCGATTTCGCTATCGACGCCGATTTGCCCGCCCATCAGTTCCGCGAGTTGTTTGCAAATCGCCAGCCCCAAGCCCGTGCCGCCATATTTGCGCGTGGTGGAAGTATCGACCTGCGAGAACGAGGCGAACAAACGATGGCGTCGATTTTCTGGAATGCCAATACCGGTGTCGCGGACGGCCACTTTCACCGCGAAACCATCGTCGCCGATGCGGACCGTCTCCGCGTGAATCTCCACTTCTCCCTGCGCGGTGAATTTTATGGCATTACTGGCCAGGTTGCTCACAATCTGCCGCAAGCGTTCGGGATCGCCTTGTACGCGGCGCGGCACGTCAGGCAGCACACGGCACGTCATTTCCAATCCTTTGGCTTTCGCGCGATGCACGAACATCTCGGCGACATCCTCCAAGAGCACAGGCAGATCGAATTCGATTTGTTCGAGTTCGAGCTTGCCTGCTTCGATCTTCGAGAAGTCGAGAATATCGTTGATGAGTCCCAGCAGTGAGTCGGCCGAACCCTTGGCGATGCGAATGTAGCGGTCTTGCGCGGTGTTGATCTCTGTGCCGGCCAACAGATCGAGCATGCCGATCACGCCATTGAGCGGCGTGCGAATTTCGTGACTCATCTTGGCAAGGAACTCGCTCTTGGCGCGATTGGCGGCCTCGGCGTGTTCGACTTGACGCTGCCACGATTCCGCTTGCTTGCGTTCGGTAATGTCCTCGACGGTGCCTTCGTAGAACAAGAACGTGCCTTGCTCATCGCGCACCGCACGGGCATTTTCGGAAATCCAGATTGTCTCACCATCGCGCCGCAGTATCTGCGACTCGAAGCCTGTCACCACATCGTATTCCTGCATGATGCGGACAAATTCCTCACGACGTCCGGCTTCCACATAGACCTGTTGGGTGATGTCGCATACGGTGTCCATCAACTCTTCCGGCGAGTCGTAGCCATACATCCGCGCCAGCGCGGGATTGGCGCTCAAGTATCTGCCATCGCTGGTCGTTTGGAAAATGCCTTCGAAGGCGTTCTCATAAATGCCCCGATACTTGGCTTCGGCATCGCGCAGCGCGGTGGCGGCGTGTTCGCGCGCGTCCATTTCGCTGGCCACGCAGGATAAAACGCGATTGTATTCCGCAGCGATCTGTCCGACTTCGGTATAGGGCTCGACATGGACTTGCGTAGAAAAATCGCTTTGGCGTCGTTGCTTCCGCATGTCGGTGAGCAGGTCGATCAAGTCGGTGCTTTCGCCATGCTCGGAAACATTCAATCCGTGTACCTCGCTGCGACGATCGACCCGCAAGGGCCAAAAGTAATTCAGCAGCGAAATCGCCACCACGCCACCACCAAAGGCCCACGCGAAACAAACGCCAATGCCTAAGCATTGCACGCTCAACTGCTGCCAAAACGTGTTGCCATTGGCCCAGGCGGCGGGATCGGCGAAGAGCGCGACGGCCAATGTGCCCCATGCGCCACCCAGGGCATGCACCGGAACCGCACCGACGGCGTCATCGATCTTCAGGCGTTCCAGCAGATAGCTTCCCAAGACGCAAATGATGCCACTGACCGCGCCGATGATCAGACTCATCAGCGGCGTCACGACCTGACAAGCGGCGGTAATGCCCACCAGGCCCGCCAGACAAGCGTTCACCACCAGGCCGACATTGGGACGTTTCTCTGTGCAGCAGGTCAACAGCAGCGCGATGATGCCCGCCATCGCCGCCGAGAGATTGGTGTTCACGAGGATCCGCGGAATATCACCATTGACCGCCAGCGTGCTGCCGCCATTGAATCCAAACCAGCCAAACCAAAGCAGCATCGCGCCAAAGGTCGCCATCGGCAGATTGTGTCCGTGCATCTTCTTCGCGCCGCCAGAGAAGCGACCAATCCGCGGGCCAAGCACTATCGCGGCTGCGAGCGCCACCCAACCACCGACCGAATGGACGACCGTGCTACCAGCGAAGTCGATGAACCCCAACGCCTTGAGCCAGCCTGTGCCTGTCCCTTCGACCGTACCACCCCAGGCCCAGTGACCGAAGAGTGGATAGACAACGCCGGAAACGACCAGGCTGATGAGTAAATAGTTGGAAAAGCGTATGCGCTCCGCGACCGCGCCGGAAATGATCGTCGTCGCTGTCCCACAGAACACGAGTTGAAACAAAAAGAACGCCCACAGCCAGGGTGTAGGACTATCGGCCATGGCGAATTGCGTGTATCCCACCAGACCATGCCATGAGTCGCCAAACATCATCGCATAGCCAAATAGAAAGAACGCTACCGCTGCCACGCAGAAGTCGACGAGGTTCTTGAGCGCCACGTTGATGCTGTTTTTGGCGCGACAGAAGCCGCTTTCCAAAAGGCAGAAGCCGCCTTGCATGAGCATGACGAACGCTGCGCAAAGCGTCATCCACAGGATGCTGGCCAGTTGCGGATCCATGATTTGCTGCTCCGAGCGCGCAGGCGCGCTCCTTCCCAATCGATGTTGACGATGATGAAAGTAGCAGCCATCCGCCAATGGCTTTGGGAAAGCGTAGGACAGAAGTTCGCGTCCCGCTCAGAAATGCCCACGATGGGCTATTCGTGCGACAAAGCACGCGCCGGTCGCAATGATTATGCCATTTATGCGCTAAACGAAGAGCACGAAATGCTCACAGCCTTCGCCATCATTCGCCGAGATAAGCGTCTTGAATCTTAGCGTCGCTAAGGAGATCACTAGCCTTCCCGGACATGGTGATGCGTCCCGTTTCCATCACATAGCCGCGATGCGCCAATTTGAGGGCCATCCGAGCGTTCTGCTCAACGAGCAACACCGCCACGCCTGCCTGACTCTGATTGAGTTCGCGAATCACCTCAAAGATCTTAATGACAATCATCGGCGCCAGGCCGAGCGATGGTTCATCGAGCAGCAGCACTTTCGGACGCCCCATTAACGCCCGGGCGATCGCGAGCATTTGCTGTTCGCCGCCGGAAAGTGTGCCGCCGGTTTGGTGCTTGCGTTGATCCAATATGGGAAACATGCCAAACATCTTCTCGATATCCGCCGCGATGCCGGTGGGATCGCGCCGCGTGAACGCCCCCATTTTGAGATTTTCGAGTACCGTCAGGCGGGCAAAAATCTTCCGTCCTTCCGGCGATTGGCAGATCCCCAGTTGCACGATGTCGTGCGCGGCACGGTACTGAATATCCTGACCGGCCAGTTGGATTCTTCCACCGGCAGTACGATGAATACCGGAGATGCAGGCGAGCGTCGTCGTCTTACCAGCACCGTTGGAACCAATGACCGTGACGATTTCTCCCTCGTTCAAGACGAGCGAGATTTCATGCAACGCTTCAATCACGCCATAGGTGGCGCGCACCTTTTCGAGCGACAACAAAGGAGGCATCAGCTCACCTCCTCTTTGCCAAGATACGCTTCGATCACTTTAGGATTCGCCTTGACTTGGGCGGGCGTCCCTTCGGCGATTCGCTCACCATGATCCAACACGGCGATGTGATCACTAATATTCATGACGAGTTTCATGTGATGTTCGATCAAGACCACCGTGATCCCTTGGGCGCGAATCTGATGTACCAATTTCATCAAACTATCGGACTCGGAGGGATTCATGCCTGCGGCTGGTTCATCGAGTAGAATCAGCTTCGGTTCGGAAGCCAGCGCCCGCGCGATTTCTAGCCGACGCTGGTCGCCGTAAGGCAAGTTCTTGGCCAGTTGATGGCGACGCTCGAGAAGATTCACGAATTGTAACAACTCCGTCGCTTTGCCGATCATCGCTTGCTCCTCACGGATGACATAGGGCAAGCGGAGCAACATGCCGAGCGGGTTCTTGCTGAACTTGCGATCCATACCCACCAGCACGTTTTCCAGCACGGTCATATTCTGAAACAGGCGAATGTTCTGGAATGTGCGGGCGAGGCCTCCTAAGGCAATCACGTCCGGCGTACGGCGCGAGCGTTGCCACACCGCCCAGGCCCCTGTCGAGCCCAGCGCAATGCCAAGTCCAAAGATCGACCAGAGCAAGGCCTGAAACGCCGCGCGCTCCGGGGGAATCTTCTCCAATCGATCGAATTTGCTCAGCGCCGCGTCACGATTGCGAAAGCGCGCCAGTTCACGCACGCCATCGGCAGACGTGACCCGGACGAACTTGGCGCCGTTTTCCGTGCGATCTTCGAGTCGGGCTTCCACCGCCGCGCGATCGGCGACGAGATCGCGAATGATCTCTTCGTAGTAGGTCCGCATTTCCTCGGCGTAGTCGCGCGTGGCTGACTGATCGATGGTGTAAGAAGCATCGGCGGTCACCAGTTTAAACGAACCGTCTTGTTGATGCTCAATTCCCAAATCACCCCGCAAATAACCCCAGCCATCTTGCCAGACGTTAGCGATGCGAAAGGGACGATCGTCATCGTAAAGATTGCGCCGCACAGCAGCGCGCCACAGCTTGTCGATATTGCCGATGAAGAGTGCCGACGTAATACCCGTCGCCAAACCAATCAAAAGGCAAACTACAACGACTAGTGGCGTGAAAGGTCGCTCCAAACGATGGCCATCGACTCGGACCTCGCCGGAGGTTGGCTCGTAGATGCCGGTAATGGCATTGAACACGGTCGTCTTGCCGGCACCATTGGGGCCAATCACCGAATAGATCTGCCCGGGTTCCACAGCGAGATCGACCTGGCTCACGGCCGTGAGTCCGCCGAATTTCATCGTCAGTTTATCGACATCAAGCAATGCCACGGCAACGTCTCATTCCGCGTTATGAAATTCGAGTTTGACACGCGTGGAAGGGAGCAGGCCTTCCGGTCGAATCCGCATCATCACAATTAGCGCCAAGCCAAACAGCAGCAATCGCCAGTTGCTGAAGGTCAGGATCGCATAGCCTTCGGGATTGATGTTCAAATCCTGGATCGCGCGATCGAGCGCCGGTGCCAGGATCGAATCGAAACCGACTAACAGCAGTACGCCTATCAACGTGCCGCGAATGCTTCCCAGGCCACCCAGAATAATGCAGCAGAGCATCATGATCGAGCGATTGAAATCGTAGGCGTCGGGACTGGCGGTGGTGCTAAGCTTGGTCGCGTACAAGCAACCGGCCAGTCCCGCCAGCGCAGAACCGACCGCGAAGGCGGCGAGTTTGGCGCGATTGACGTTGATACCCATGCAGCTCGCGGCCAGTTCATCTTCGCGTATCGCGACCCAGGCGCGTCCCAGGCGGGAGCGCTCCAGATTACGCAGCAGCCACACCACAATCGCTAACACAGCAAGTGAGAGAAAATAGAAAGGGCGATAGTCGCTGACGAATACGGTGGCGTCTAGTCCCGGTAGTGTCGGTGGCGGCACGGGATTGAGTCCGCGCGTGCCGCCGGTAATCTCTTCCCAATTGCGGAGCGAGAAACGCACCACTTCGCCAAAGCCGAGCGTCACTAGCGCCAGATAGTCGCCACGCAGTCGCATGGTGGGTGCGCCGAGCAACAGCCCGGCCAGGCCAGCGACCAAGGTCGAGATAATCGCCGCGACGTAAAAGCCCGTTTGAAAGGGATAACCTTGGATGGTCAGCACACCAGTGACATACGCTCCGATACCAAAGAAGCCGGCGATACCCAAATGCAGCAGACCGGTATAGCCGACGACAACATTCAGCCCCAGCGCCAAGATGGCGAAGATTAGCAGATTTGTGACCTGACTACCGAGTTCGCCTGCAAAAGGCGCAAGCGGATAGAGCGCCAGGCAAATCAGCAGCAAGTACTCGGTGGGGAACAGTTTTGGTGGTGATTTGGTTTCGCTGGCCATCACACTTTCTCCTTAGCGTGCGAGCCGAGCAACCCAGAGGGCCGAAACACGAGAATGATAATCAGAATGCCGAAGACCAGCGCGCTGGTCCACTTCTCGCCGATGTAAGCACTGCCGAGCGAACGAACCAAGCCAATCAACAGGCCGCCTAACACCGCGCCCGGAATACTGCCAATACCACCCAGCACCGCAGCGGTGAAGGCATATAAACCATTCTGAAAGCCCATCTGAAAGCTAACCGTGTTGATGTACAGACCATAGATCACACTCGCCGCTCCCGCCAGCGCTCCACCAATGGCGAAGGTCAATGCGATCACGCGATCGACGTGAATGCCCATCAGCGCCGCGGCGGTTTGGTTCTGTTCAGTCGCTCGCATGGCCGTACCGAGTCGCGTGAACTTCACAAACAACGTCAGGCCGATCATCAGTGGCACCGTAGTGGCGATGACCATTAAATCTTTGAGCGTGAAGCGGATGGCGGAGTCGGTACCGAGCAAATTCGTATCCGGGAGAATATTGGGAAAGTTGACGTCGGCCGCTCCATACCAAAACAGCCCAAGGTTCATGAAGATGAAGGAGACGCCAATGGCGGAAACCAGCGGCGCAAGCTTGGGCGCGTTCCGTAGTGGCTTATAGACCAGGTAATCCACCGAAACATTGAGCGTGGCGCAAAACAAACTCGAGATGACAAGAATCCCCAGGAGCACCAAGACCACCAGTGGTGGCGACGATCCGACCAGATCCAATCCCAGCTTGGCCAGTAGCGTTAGCAGGGTTAGTGCCAGAAATGATCCAAGCATGAACAAATCGCCGTGGGCGAAGTTGATCAAACCGATAATGCCATAGACCATCGTGTAACCGATGGCGATGAGCGCGAATAGGGAGCCATTGGTGAGTCCGATGAGTACATGCTGCAACAGCATTTCCCAGGCGGAAGGTTCAGCGGCAAATAACAGAGCGGAATGCATAGGGCAGAAAAGATCAGTCAAGGTCAGCGGTGCGGAGCCGGATGGGAAGCGTGTGGTTAAGGATCACCGCCCAGGAGTTTTACGAACTCGAATTGGCCGACTTTCTTGCCATTTTCATCGACGACTTCGCGCACAATACTTCCGCTAATAGTGCGGAGCGTAACATCGCCATTTTCGTCGAACGACCAATCACCGAGCGCGCCATCGATGTTCTTGAGCGCCAGCGCCGCTTCGACAATGGCCGCGCGATCCTTGACGCCAGCTTTGCGAATCGCCTCGACAGCCACGCGTCCACATTCATAACCATACACAGCGTAACCTTCCGGCACTTTGCCGTTGAAGCGTTGTTTGTACTTATCGACGAAGTCCTTCCCCTTGCCGGTCAACTGATCGGGCGGAAGTCCGCCGAACGTGACGTAGCAGCGACCATTGAGATTCTCAACGCCAGCCGAATCGATAAAGGCCTGCTCATAGCAACCATCAGGGCCCATGATGGCCGCGTCCAACCCGGCGGCGACCATATCTTTGGCAATTTGCCCCCCTTTGGATTGAGTTGTGCCGCCGAAGTACACGAGATCGGGATTGAGGGCTTTAATGCTCGTCATCAGCGACTTGAACTCTTGCGCCTTCACATCAATGCTTTCGTGTCCGAGCACCGTGATGCCGATTTCCGTACAGCGTTTGTGAAACAGCGTGGCAATGCCGCGCCCGTAGAGTTCATTATCGTCGAGAATATAAACGCGCTTCTTGCCCAGGTCTTTCGCCCAATCCGCGGCGCAGGTCCCTTGCATGTCATCCGCTGGCACGACGCGGGTGAAATTGACCTTGCCTGTCGGACGATAGATTTCCGGTTCGCCGAAATCGCCAACGTTGGGCTTGGTTAGTCCTGGCCAAGTATTCGCCGGACTAATCATTAGCAAGCCGGCGATGTTGAGAATCGGCATGGAGATCTTTGCCGCACCACTATTATAGGTACCGATATAGACCATCACATCGGGATCTTTAGCAGCGGCATCGGCGTTGGCTGACTCGGCTTCGGCCGTCCATGCGCCGGCGGTGGCGGTCGCGTCATCCCAATCGAGGTATTCGAGTTTGAAGCCGCCGGCTTCATACTCCGCCTCTTCCAACGCCAAACGGATCCCATTGACGATGGTGTCGGTCTGTGCGCGGGCGCTGCCGGTACGCGGCAGGCTGGAAACGATCTTGATGAGCTTAGGATCGCTTCCCTGCCGACGACCGACTCCCAACAGGCCAGCGGCGAGGAATACGCCGTAGAGAACGAGGCCAATGATGGCGAGACGGGATAGATGCATCGACGGATTTTCCCAATCGCACTAGAGTTAAGGTTGAGGGGGATTGTAATCACCCGTTGCCGCCAGAGTCAACTAATGGCGAAGCGTATCCCATCCGCCTGGGGATGAGCGTATTCTCAAGATTATTCAGGATTTTGCTCAACAAGCGCAATCCTGGGAAAACGCGGCTTGGTTTAGAATTGCCTGCCGACGGGCAGCGACACGCAACCGTAACCTAGGTTTGGTGAAAGGAATCTCGCCATGGCAAATTCGGTGGACGCATTGATCGTCGGGGCTGGCCCTGTGGGACTAACCATGGCGGCGGAATGCCGGCGTCATGGTCTGCGTTGTCGCATTATCGATAAAAGTCCCGTCGCCAGCGACAAATCGAAAGCACTCGTCGTCTGGACGCGCACTCTCGAACTGCTCGACAATATGGGACTCGTCGAGAAGTTCATCGACAACGGCTTGTTGCTCGATGGCGCAACGATCTATGGCGATGGCGAGCCGAAGATTCATCTGGTGATGGATGTCGCGCATACCCGATTCCCTCGCCCAGTGATGATTCCGCAGTGCCGCACGGAAGGACTGCTGACCGAACACTTGCTCGCGCACGATATTCAGATCGAGCGCTCCACAGAGTTGGTCCGTTTCGAACAAAGCGATGCTGACGTTACCGCCGTACTCAAGCGCGCCGATGGGAGCGAGGAAACCATCACCGCCGCCTGGTTACTCGGTTGCGATGGCGCGCACAGCACCGTGCGCCATCAACTCGGACTGGAATTCACCGGCAGCGCCGAGCAAAACGACTGGATGCTGGCGGATGTACACATCAGCGGCCCCTTGCTATCGAGCGAAGTCAGCATCTTTTGGCATGCCGAAGGCATTCTGGCCTTCTTTCCGTTCGCGCCGGGGCACTTTCGGATGATTGCCGATCTTGGCACAGCCCAAGGCGCGGGACGTCCTCCTGACCCGGCATTGGAAGATGTACAGCGCATGATTGATAGCCGAGGGCCACAAGGTCTTAAGGCTCACGATCCTGTCTGGCTGGCAGGCTTTCGCATCAACGAACGCAAGGTTAGCGACTACCGAGTCGGTCGCGTGTTTCTCGCCGGTGATGCTGCGCACATCCACAGTCCAGCTGGCGGACAAGGCATGAACACAGGCATGCAAGATGCCGTGAATCTCGCGTGGAAGTTAGCCATGGTACAGCGTGGCGATGGCAAAGCGGCACCACTTTTGGACAGCTATAGCCAAGAACGCAGTGAAGTCGGCGACATGGTGCTGCGCAATGCGACAGCGGCGACCAAACTCGCGACGCTTCGCAACCCGATCAGCCAGTTCGTACGCAATCACACGGCTAGTTTTCTCGGCTCGTTTAGCTTCTTCCGCCAGCGCGCTACGAGTGCCCTCACCGAACTGGCGGTGAACTATCCGCATAGCCCTCTCAATGGCGAGCATCGCGGCCTGACGCAACTCGCCTGGCTCACCCATGGCGTGAAGCCTGGCGATCGCTTGCCGGATGCGATTCTGACTGGCGGCACCAGTGGCGAGCTAGAACATCTCGCAAACATACTGCATGGCACTGGCCATCAACTGCTGTTGCTCTCCGGTACAACCGATCAGACAGGAATTGACAAGTTGGTGGAGATCAGCCGGTTAGCGCGCAAGCAATATGGTGAAATTCTGAAGACGCAACTGATCATTCCCTCCAGCACGTTGCACAACAACCAAACAAGTCTGGCGTTGGCTTTTGATGGTGTCTGGCTCGACGCGCAACATACCGTCCATTCGCAACACGCCGTGCATGAACCCGCGCTGGTACTGGTCCGTCCCGATGGCTACGTCGGCTTCCGCGCGCAGCCCGCAACGTGGGAATCGCTTCTGTCACATCTGGTAAAGCAATTCGTGCCGCGCGCTTCGTGATGCGGTGGTAAGCGCATGATCTAGTACTCACCAGGGACTTCGCCGCCGGCGCGTGTCGTGAGTCCTCGCCAGACGAGTAGATTCACATTCGCCGAGATGAAGTGCACCGAGCCATCGACGAACACCGTCTGTACACCTTGCGAGTGATAACTACGCGCCGTTACCGCTGCATAGGTTGGCTTGTCGGTCGTCTTGCCTTCGCGCGAGGAATTGAAATCGACATCGTACAAGATGCCGCCATCGGTATATTCCACCTTGGTATTCGGCGCGAACACGCCGGTGAAGCCGGTTTGATGCACGCGGGCGTCGACCCATTCTGTGTGGCCGGAATTCGATTTGAAACTGCCCCCGTATCCGGTCACTGTCGAAGTTGAAGCTGGCAGCGCCACACCCATGGTGTTGGGATTGCCACCATCTCGCAGGTAAGGCGAATAGGCTTTAACTTCTGCGAACGCCAAAGTGTTACTGCTCCCGTCGCGCACGGAGCCAAAGTCGTTGACACTGTTGGGATGCACCAACCCATCGCCACCCAGTTGCTGCTGGGGACCAAACACAAACCACGTTCCCATGTTCACGCCGTAGCTCAACGGGTAGTGCGTGAGCGCGCCATCCGGCCGCGCCTTGTTGTTGGTCTCACTAGGGCAAAGAAAAACGGGCACTTTGGTCTGCGTTACCGCACCTTGCACGTTGTACGGCAGGTTCCAATCAATCAAACTCTGCAAGTTACCTTGCTCGATGTATGGCAGAAGCCGCGCTTGCACCGACCAACTATCACTCGTCACGCCAATGGCATAGGTGCCCCCCGGTGGGAAAGCCCGATTCGCATCATGGTAATTGTGCAGTGACAAGCCGATTTGCTTGACATTATTCGCACAAGAAGTCCGGCGAGCAGCTTCACGTGCCGCCTGAACGGCAGGCAGGAGCAAGGCCACGAGGACTCCGATGATCGCAATGACAACGAGCAATTCAACAAGCGTAAAGCCTTGACGACGAACGAGATACGTTGGCATGAGGAGGGACAATGGAGGGAGGGCGTGGCGGGTCCAAGGCGGATCTGTCGATACTGAGTATCAGTCCCAAGACAATACCATCACCCTTCGTTGACTGTCAAGTTCCAATCACCACTTCCGCTTTGTCCGACAATCCCTCGACTGCATGGCGTTCGCTCGCGTTGTGCGTAAAATGGCCTTCGCAATTGGGAAGTCACGTCTCGTTTCTAGAGCATGGTTTTCAT
>JBGSHH010000567.1:0-3211 GCA_041752355.1 Pirellulaceae bacterium
TCCAAACCTGCTTCAATCGGGTGTAATGACTGAAATCATCTTCGAGTTGGAAGCAACGCGAAAAAGCGGATTCGGCGGTTAAACGGCGATACGGACTGGGGGGCGGTGGTGTCTTGTCATCGGGATCTTTGAGATAGAACAAACCGTGCAAATGCGTGCCGAGCGGGATGTCCTGCAGCGCCGCCGGCGCGCCGTGATAGTAGATCGAACCATACGGCAACAGAACGCCTTCCAGCGGCAAATCGAAATGGCCTGCCTGCTGGCTATCATTGCGATCGACCCGAATGCGAAAGCGTCGCTCCAAATGATCGACTTGAATCAATTCGCCGGAGATGGCGTGCGCTGAATTGGCTGGCGGAAACTTGCCTGCCTCCAGACGATACCAAGGGAGCGACTTATCAGTGCCACCATCGGTCCGAAACTTTACCGGCTCTGCCGCCACGAGGGCGATACCAGACGAAACCGACAACAGTAGCATTACGGTCAACAAACGTTTGTTTGGCATGGGGCGTGTCACTTAATGCTAACTGGAAATGGCGGCGATCGTTCCGACGCTGTCTTGAAAGCGATCCGTCTCCACATCCATCCGCTGCAACATCGTGAGCAAGAGATTGCTGAGCCGGGCGTTATCATCGACCGGACGCGAACAAACGCGATAGTGACTGCCAGCGTCGGCCATGTTGTATTGGCCAATCTTCGGCAGATTGAAGTCGACATGCTCTCCATGTTTGACGCCCAACGCTTTGCCGCCTGCGAGAATCGTGGGGAGATTCGCGTTGCCGTGACTATGTCCGTATGCCATGCCGCTCCCCCACAAGACTTGTGTCGTATCGAGCAGCGGCTGACCATTCTCCTGATGCGCTTTGAGCTGATCCAGGAAATAACTCAACTGCTCGACGAGGAACGTATCGGTTTCGGTTAGCCTGCGCAATTGTTCGGGATCGCCATTGTGATGGGAGAGACCGTGGCGTGCTTGCGAGATGCCGATATCGGGAATCGCGCCGCCGTTGGATTCACTGCAGATCATGCAGGTGATGACGCGAGTGGAATCCGTGCGCAAGGCCATGACCATCAAGTCATAAAACAGGCGATAGTAGTCCTTGACTTTGGTCATATCGAGCTTGCGCGTCAGATGGGCTTCGTCCGCGCCGTCGAGTTTGGGCTTGGGCACATTCAGCCACGATTCGGCGCGCTGGGTGCGAACTTCCACTTGACGCACGGCGGTCAGGTATTCATCGAGCTTGGATTTATCTTCGCTGCCGAGACGATCGTTAACCCGTTTGGCGTCCGCGGCGACCGCGTCGAGTATGCTGCCGCGGCGATGGAGGCGACGACTGATCGCGGCTTTGCTTTCGCGCTCGACGCCAAACAGCATGTCGAAGATGTTGCGCGTATCGCGCTCGGCAGGAATCTGAATTCCGTCCCGCGACCAGGCGAGTGAATGTCCTTCGATTGCCATTTCGAGCGAGGCGAAGCGCGTGAAGTTGCCTTGCTTTTCCGCCATGATTTGGTCGGCCGAAACGGAGTTGCGAAAAGCGCCGCCATCGCTGGGGACGTCCGCGCCGGTGAGCCACACCTTGTCGCAGTTGTGATGCTTGCCGAGCACCTTGGGATGATGCAATCCACTGATCGGCGTTACGTCGGCGCGATGCCGTTCGAGCGATTGCAAAGGCTTGGTGAATTCGTAATCCTTGCCAGCCTTTTCAATCTGCCAGGTCAGCGTATTCACGCCATTTGGAATGTAGAGAAAGACGCTGCGCTTGGGCTTGGCGGCGGCGAGTTGTTCGGCGGCGGGTGCCTCCATGCAATTCAGCAGCGGCAGCGCGATGGAAGCGCCGACGCCGCGTAGCACTTGCCGACGATCGATACGCCAACGACTCAGGTTGATATTACTCATCAGGCTCTTTCCCAAAAGTGGCTAGCGCTTCTGAAACAGGTCGGAAGTCACAAATGCCTCGACGATATCACGCAAGACGTAATCCTTCGCGCGACTGGCGTGAGCGATTGCCACCAGATCGGCGCGATCCTCGAACGACATCGTGCGTCGCAAGCCGTAGGTCGCCAGTTTTTCGACAAACGCCAGGTTAAACGAATCGATATCGGCCAGCAACAACTGCTTGAACTCCTCAGGCGTTTGAAATGTACGACCGTCAGGTAATTTGCCACTGGCGTCGACAGGCGGATTGTCACCGGTTCCTTCGACGGTTTCGGTGGTGCGATAACGGCCGATGGCGTCGAAGTTATCGAAAGCCAGACCCAACGGATCGATCTTGGCATGGCAAGACGCGCAATTGGGATTCTGAATATGCGCCGCCAGTTTCATCCGCAAAGTCGCTTTCGGCGAATCGGCAGGCGTCGGTTCAATCGGATCGATATTCGCCGGCGGTGGCGGTGGCGACTTACCAAAGATCGATTCCAACACCCACTTACCGCGATGCACCGGACGATGCCGCGTACCATCGGACGTGAGCGAAAGTATGGCCGCCTGAGTCAGCAGTCCACCCCGATGACTATCGGCCGGTAGTGAGACACGCGCGAATTCGTGGCTACGCGTGTCCGGCAAGCCGTAGAACTGCGATAGCCGCGAGTTCACCATTGTCCAATCGGAGTGGATGAATTCGCGCAGCGTCAGGCCGCTATCGACGACTTCGCGAAAGAAAGCCGTCGTCTCGCGCAGCATGCTGGTTTCTAGCGAGACGTCATAGTCGGGATACAAGTTGCGATCGGGTGGGAACTGCCCCACTTTGCGCAAGCTCAACCATTGTGCGGGAAAGGCCTGGCTGAAACGTTTCGCTTTTGGATCGGCCATCATGCGCTGAAACTGCTTTGTTAGCTCGCTCTTATCCTTGAGCTTGCCCTGTTCGGCCAATGCGAATAGTTCGTCGTCAGGCATGGTGCTCCACAGCAAGTACGACAAACGACAGGCAATCTCCCAATCGTTGAGCGTGCCGCGATTTTCCTGCTCATCGCCTTCGGTCACAAAGATGAAGCTTTTGGAACACAAAATGGCGAGCATGCCTGCTTTGACGGCGTCGGGAAACTTTTCGCCAGCGTTGAGTTCCGCTTGGACAATGCCCACGTAGATATCCAATTCCTCATCGCGAATGGGGCGGCGAAACGCTCGATCCCCCAACTTCCGGAAGCCTGCGCGAACCTGTTCCAGGTTGCCATTCTCTGGCGGCCAATACTCATCGCGTCGACGCTGTTCTTG
>JBGSHH010000568.1:0-2921 GCA_041752355.1 Pirellulaceae bacterium
GGTGGTCGGCGACATCTCTTGCCACAGCCGTTCTTCGTGCTGGCGACACAGAACCCGATCGAGCAGGAAGGGACTTATCCGCTTCCGGAAGCGCAGCTCGATCGCTTCATGTTTCAGGTATGGGTCGACTATCCCAGTGAAGATGAAGAACTCGAAATCGTCAAACGCACGACGGCCGACATTGACGTCAAGATCACGCCGACACTCGATGCCGACCAGATCGCAAAGCTGGCGCATATCGTTCGCCGCGTGCCGATCGCCGATCATACAGCGCGCTATGCTTTGCAACTGGCGCGGCTCACCCGTCGCAATCAACCAGGCGTGCCGGAATTTATCAAGGACTATGTGATGTGGGGCGCGGGTCCGCGCGCTAGTCAGTATCTGGTGCTGGCTGCCAAAGCCAGGGCGGTGCTGCAGGGTCGTTATTACGTTAGCCAGGATGATATTCGCGCTGTTGCAGCGCCCGTGTTGCGACATCGCATCAAAACCAATTTCAATGCCGATGCCGAGGGGATCAACGCCGACGAGATTGTACGTCGTTTGATCGCCTTGGTGCCGACTCTTGCCGAAGAAGACAATCCGCGTGGCCAACTCCCCGAAGTCTTTAGATCCGCAAACGCTGGCTAAACTGCAGGGCTTGCAGTTGCGTGCCCGTCACATTGTGGAAGGGTACGTCGCCGGTATGCATCGCAGCCCCTATCACGGCTTCTCCATCGAGTTCGCCGAGCATCGCGAGTATGCGCCTGGCGACGACTTACGCTACGTCGATTGGAAGGTTTTCGGCCGCACCGACAAGTTCTATCTCAAGCAGTATGAGGACGAGACGAATCTTATTCTGTACATCGTCCTCGATGCCAGTGAGAGCATGCGCTATAAGGGTCCCGATGCGGCGCTCAGTAAGTTCGAGTACGCGCAATGTGTCGCCGCGTCGCTCGCCTGGCTCGTGCTCGCGCAGCAAGACGCCATTGGCCTAGTCACCTTCGATAGCCAGATTCGCACGCTCATCAAACCCAGCAGCAGCCCCTCCCACCTGCAGCAGGTCATCAATGTTATCGAAGGCGCCGGCGCTGGGAAGAAGACAAACACGGGTCCGATCTTTCACGAGTTGGCCGAGCGCTTCACGAAGCGGGGGATTGTGCTGATTCTGAGCGACTTGTTCGACAACGTCGACGCGATGCTGGCAGGGCTGAAGCATTTTCATCATCGGCGGCATGATGTGATTGTGATGCACACGCTCGATGCTGCGGAACTCGAGTTTCCTTTTCGCGGTCCGACAATGTTCAAAGGCCTGGAAGAGTATCCCGAGGTGTTGGCCGATCCCGACGCGCTGCGCAAGGCGTACTTGCAGGAGTTTCAAAAGTTCACGCAGCACGTACAGCGCGGATGCCGGCAACACAATTTAGATTACCGGCAGCTCGTGACCGATCAATCGCTGGATGTCGTGCTGGCCAGTTATCTCGCACAGCGCATGGCTCGGGTAAAATAGCACGCACACGCCATGACCAATTTCCATCACATCCTGCTGTTTGCTTTCTGGCCGTTCGCCAGCGGCTTAATGCTGTTCTGGACGCTGGCGGCCATTGTGCCGATCGTGATTCATCTTTGGAATCGGCGCAAGTACCGCGAAGTGAGTTGGGCGGCCATGGAGTACTTGTTAGCGGCGATGCGCAAGAACTCGCGCCGCATCCTCGTCGAGCAATGGCTACTATTGGCGATTCGCACGCTGATCTTGGTGTTGTTCGCGATCGCGCTGGCGGAGCCGCTGCTATCGCTCATTCCGTCGCTCGCTGGCACGTTTGGCGGCACCGGGCAAACGCACTTGGTGCTGGTGGTCGACGTGTCGTACTCGATGGCAACCAAACGCGAAGGAAAGTCGCGCCTCGACCTGGCCAAAGAACTCGCTGGCGAATTGGTGCAACGGAGCACGCAAGGGGATGGCTTCACTCTCATCGCATTAGGGGATACCACGCAAGCCATCATCCGAACGCCTGCGTTCGATCCCAAGGATGTGCTGGAAGAGCTCGACGCGCTGCGCGGACAACATGGCGGCGCGCGCTTATCCGCCGGACTTGCCGAAGTAGAAGCGATCGTGCTTAGCGCGCAAGAGAAACAACGCCGATTGACGAACACGCGCGTTTGCATCCTATCCGACTTGTGCCGCACAACTTGGGAAGAAGCGACGACCGATGCTGTGAAGACCCGCGTCGGGCGATTGGCCGACAAGGCGACGCTGGTGCTACTGGATGTCGGCGATAATCAAACGCAGAATCTGGCGATCGCGCGGATGGAGGTCAAGGATTCGTTAGTAGCGCTGGGTCGCGAGGCGACGCTGGAGGTGGAAGTTCATAACCTTGGCAACGAAGCGATTGCCGGGCGACAGATCGAACTCTACATCGATGGCCGCCGCACGCACGCGCAGGCGCTCGACATTCGGGGCGGCGCGAAAGCGACCACGACCTTCACGCAGCGTCTGGAACTTCCCGGCGAGCATCGCGTCGAAGCCCGCCTGGGGCCTGACATTCTTGATGTCGATAATCATCGCTATCTCAGCTTGCCGGTGCGCGAGTCGCTAAATGTCTTGGCGGTGCAAGGTGTATCAGGCGAAGCGAAGCATTTGGAAATAGCGCTCGAACCGACGCCTGGTGATCGACCGCTGGTGCGAACAACTGTCGTTTCCGAAAGTGCGCTGGTCGAGAAGGATCTCACACAGTACGACGCTGTCTTTCTCTGTAATGTCGCCCGCTTCAGTCGCGATGAGGCGGCCGTCTTGGATCGCTATGTGAAGCAAGGGGGCGGGCTGATCTTGTTTCTCGGCGATCAGGTGCAGCTTGATAGCTATAACGAGCAGCTCGGCGAAACGCCGACGCGCTTGTTGCCTGCGAAGCTCGAATCGCTGGCCGCTACTGGCGATTATCATGTGA
>JBGSHH010000569.1:0-6787 GCA_041752355.1 Pirellulaceae bacterium
TGCTGCTGGCAAAACTCGGCTTTTTCAAACAAACCTGCTAAAAACAGACGTCCGGCGAATCCTTCTGTCGCGTTTGCTCGTCTAATCTTGCGAAGGCCCGCCCGTGAACCAGATACCTCCCCGGCCCAGCATCGATGCGTCACCGGTCGAGCCGCCAGCGTGCGCGCGGCAGCTCGAAGAGGCTTTCGCGCGCTGGCAGGGGGAGTTGCTCGGCACGCTGTATTACCTGGTGGGAAATATGGAGGACGCCCGCGACGTGTTGCAAGAGGCGTTCGTCAAAGCGTGGAAGCAACGCGAACAAGTAGCCGAGATTCAAAACCTCAAGGCGTGGATTTTTCGCATCGCTTTAAACACCGGTCGCGATTTACGCGCATCGGCCTGGCGACGCCGCAAGCAAGGTTTACCAGACGATGAAGGCCTGCTCCCGGCCATCAGCGACATCCCGGTTGATGTGTTATCGCGTCAGGAAGAATTACAGGCACTTCGCGTCGCCATCGCAGGACTGCGGGGCGAGGAGCAAGAGGTGTTTTTGCTGCGACAAAATGGCGAGTTGACTTACGAGGAAATCGCTGTGGAATTGAACCTGCCTGTGGGAACCGTGAAAACGCGTATGCGACTAGCGATCATGAAACTCCGCGCCGCGATGGTGGAAGTTTAAAGCAATAGGCCAGCGAAATGACAACGCAAGACGAACTTTACAACTCGCTGTGGGACTATGCCTACGGGCTATTGGAGCCGGACGAGGTTCGCGCGCTTGAAGACCGCATCACGTCGGAACATGCCGTCGCGCGCGCCTATGCGGAAGTCCGCCAACAAGCCGACCACTTGCAGGCCGCTGCCCGTATCGACGCACCGCTTGTTCAGCTTGAATCGCCAGCAGCATTGCCGCCGCCGTCTGCAACGCCGGAGCCCACTTGCGCCCTGGCGTCGCAGCAAGCAGCCGATCCGCTGGCGGTGCGCGGGATGCGCTGGCTCTTGGCGGCAGCGGCGCTCGTTCTGATCGCGCTAGCCGTGGGCAATTGGTGGCAGGCGGCGGCGTGGCGTGATGCCAAACTACTGGCGCAAGTCGAACAGGATCTGGCAACCCAGCAAACACGACTCGTCGTGCTCGCGTCGAATGATTTCGATGCGAATTTGACGCGACAGGTCAGCGTTCAGGCCACCAACTTGTTAGGCGAATCGCAAGCAGCACGCCTGACTTGGCAATTTGTCGATAGTGATGGAGTCGCACTCGCCACGGAACATGGCCAAACGGCAGAGGATGGGCGTGTTGATCTGCAAGTCGATGCTTCCCAATTCGCCAACGCTACGCAGTTGAATTTCTGGTGCGAGCAACAACCTGAAGTGCCACGACCTGAAGTGCCCCCCTTGGTCGTACCGCTCCAACCCGCGCCGACGAATTACGCCACGACGATCGTCACCGACAAACCGACTTATCGTGCAGGCGAAGCGGTCTACTTCCGTTCGCTCACCTTACAACAATTGCCGCCGAATTACGTGCGCGACTTTCATGTTGCTTATAGATTCGGGTCCGCCAGCGGTCAAGCGAGCGAACTACCGCAATGGCACGGACTGACGGAACATGGTGTCGGCAATGGAGTATTCCATCTGACGGAAAATGTGCCGTCGGGTCGCTATAACATTACCGCGCTGAGTAAAGACGCCGAGTTTCCCACCGCCACCGCTTGGTTCGACGTCGCAGGCGATTCCACGGAATTATGGAATAAGCAGTTTGTCTTCAGTAAGCGCGTCTATACGCCTGGCGAGGAAGTGGAGGCGAAAGTGCGCGCCATTACGCCTGCAGGCGAACCGGTGGCGAACTTGGAGGTGAAGTTGGGGGCCATCGTCAACGGCGGCGCAGTCGAACTTCGACAAGACGAGGCCAAAACCAACGAAAGTGGCGAATATGTCACGCGCTTCGTGCTTCCCATGACGCCGCTGGGGGGCGAGGCCCAACTGAACGCGACCCTCACCGATGGCACGCGCATCGAATCAATTTCGCAATCCTTCACCGTGCAGCCCGCACCGCTCGAAATCGACGCTGCCGCCCTTGGCGACTATCTACTTACAACGATCGACGCCCAATCAGCCAGGGCCGCGGGGATCGCACTCAACGTTACCGCCCCGGCAACCACGGATAGTGATCGTGCGCTTGTGGTCTCCGCCACCTGTCGTGACGTCGCAGTGGGCCAGAAGTTTGTCACGCTGGAACAAGGTCGCAGCACGGTCAATTTTGAACTGCCGATTGCGCCGCAAGCAGCAGGGCCGATTCGCGTTTCGCTGTACGACTATGAAGCCAATGACGCGATACCGCTCGCCGCTTGTTGGGTCGATCGACCCGTCGCCAACTATTGGCAGATAACAGCTCAACCATCACCAGATGGCGGTACCGATGCGACAACACAAACCTGGGAGGTCCAAGTTGCCGAC
This sequence comes from Pirellulaceae bacterium, assembly GCA_041752355.1. GTDB lineage: Bacteria > Planctomycetota > Planctomycetia > Pirellulales > Pirellulaceae > JAEZGD01. The sequence goes on from JBGSHH010000569.1 coordinate 2,431, forward strand.
GAAACCAATCAACCAGGGCGCGCGACGCTCGGTGTGCGTGTGGTGGCGGTCGATGTCATGAATCAAGTTGTGACTGCACAAGCGGAATCGCTGTTGACGGAAGTCGCGACACGCACGACCAATCTGTCCATTTTCGACGATACGACGAGCGCCGGACCAACGAATGACTTGGCGCTGGCGAATGTCGCGCCTCCACTGCAACGCTGGGATAACTTGCCGGAAGCAACAGCAGCCTTGGAATCCGCCACGCATCGCTGGTCAGCTGAGCGGTCGCAACAGTTGCAACAAACGGCGCAGTGGATTGCCGTTGGGAGCGTGGTGTTGATGCTGACCATCGTGTTAATGCTGATTCTGAAACTTGCCGGTCGCGAAGCGTATTGGCTGTCGATGTTGACTGTGGGCGCGGCGACATTGCTGGTGAGCATCACGTGGTTCGGGGCGCAACTGCATTCACCTAGTGGCCTGATTGTTAAACGACTGACCGACGAGCAACTGCAAGTCGCCAGCACGGAGGCTTTGCACACGCCCCCCGTCACTCCGGCGGAAGCTGCCCCCGTAATACCTAGCCCCGTGATAGCTGGCGTGCAAGGCGAACAACTTAGAGACCTCGAGAGCCATGTCGATCCGCACGAGAACTTCGCAGTGACGCAACTGCACCATTTGCCTAATCACTTCTCGCTTCCGCCCATTGAGAGTCGTTACACAAACGGCGGGAACTGGAGTTTTGGTACGGACTTATCGTACGATTCTGGCTGGCGGCGGTTGCAGGAACAAGAGTCGCTAACCAGACAAGATCGATGGATGCGACCCCGACGGCTTGAAAGACTGTACGAATCGAGGCCGTTGGCATCGCTAAGCTCCGCCTGGGGGATTACCAGTGATCAGCTAAGCGACTTCGATTCCGACACCAATCAATTCGCGTATCTGTACCCGGCGCGCTTGCCGGTCACAACCTTTACGGCGACTACTACGAACCCCGCGCCTGACACGCTATACTGGCAGCCGTTGTTGATGACCGATGAGAACGGTCGCGCGCGGTTGCAATTGCCCAAGCCGCCGACGAATCGCGCGTATCGCCTCTTCATCAACGCTCACGGCAATGGCCGTTTGGGAAGTTTCGATCGAGAGTTGCCGCCGTAACACTTCGTAGCGTGTGCCTTTCATGCGATTCGCTCAACGCGTATTTCTTCTCTCCGCGCTGTGGGGATTTCTCGTATTGCCGCCGATGTACTTTGTCGAGTTGCAGTCAGGCGACGATTACCCGCTGCCGCTTTCGCGTCCCGAGTTTTACTATGGTTTCGCCAGCCTCGCCCTCGCGTGGCAAGTAGTGTTCCTGATCATTGCTTATGATCCGCTCCGCTTTCGCCCCTTGATGCTGGCCGGCGTGCTGGAGAAAATTGTGTTTGGTGCGGCGGCTATTCCGCTCTACTTCGCGGCCCGAACGCCGGGAATCATGGCGCTCGCCAGTTGCCTGGACCTGGCCTTAGGAGTGCTGTTCGTGGCCGCATGGTGGCAGACCCGGCCACGCGATTGATCCAGGTGAATGAGGTTCTTTTCCATGACCGAAATCATCGTAATCCATACGACGACAGGCACGCGGCACGACGCCGAAAAAATCGCGGCGGCGCTGGTCGATGCGCGCTTGGCAGCCTGCGTGCAAGTGAGCGGACCGATCGAAAGCACCTATCGTTGGCAAGGGGTGCAGCAAACGACGGAAGAATGGTTGGTCACGATTAAGACCCGGCATGAACTTTTTGCAAATGTCGAACAAGCGATTCTGAAGTTGCATCCCTACGAACAACCGGAGATCATCGCGCTGCCGGTCGAAGCGGTGAACGTCGGTTACGAGCGGTGGTTGAACGCAGCCCTCGAACCCCAGAAGTGACGCGATGTGGCATGTGGTATTGCAGGCGGCGCCAAAACACACCACCGGTGGTGCGTCTTGGAGGCGTGGTGAACTCGCGATCTCCACACTTAGCCTTACCGCCAGCGAGTTGCAAGCACCACTGCCGGTGACCTTTGAAACGGCCATCGGCGCGCTCGAGCAGTTGCCGCAAATGTTCTGTGAGCCCGATGGCTGGTTCGATTGGACATCGCCGCCCGATCAACCGCGCTGGCAAATCTCGGGACAGCTGCACGATCGCGGCGACGCGCTGAGCCATGTGGAAGTGAAATTCGACGGCGCGGTATCGCCGACGCAACTCGATGCGTTTTTGTCGGCGTTTGGTTGGCCGGAACGTGCGCTCGTGTTTCAACTCGCCCGCGAAGGCGTGTACCTGGACGAAGCCCGTTTTCGCGAGTTGTTCTAACACACCGCTACAGCCACAGCTGCAAGCGACCGCCTAGCATGTCGGGGAATTTCTTCCGTACGAAATGCTCGACTTGCTTGTCGTGATAGCGCGTGCTGAAATGTCCGGCGATAATCAGCTGGTTCTGAAACCTGTCGCGACGCTCGACCCAATCGTCCAAATGCATGTGTCCATGCTTGTGGATCTTTTCCTTGCGATGATTGGGAGCGACGAATGTCATCTCAGCGATCAGAATCTCCGCGTCGTACATGACTGGATTCGCATCGAGGCCCTCCGGCGCAGTATCGCCCGTGTACGCCAATAATGGAAATCGTCGCTCTTCGGAAACCTCCACGCCGGAGAGTCGAATGTCACGAATTTGATCGCCGCGCAAGTCTTGATACTCCGACTTCAACTTTTTGCGCCGTTCCCACACCACAAAGCCGAGCGAGGGCACGGTATGTTTCGTGGCGCAGGCGGAGACAATCAGCTCGCGTGAGAGTTCGATTTCGTCGCCAGGAAGTACGGATTTGATCGTACAGGGCAAGCGACCTCGATCGAGGCGTTGGAACGCCTTCAGTACATGTTCGACCATTTCCACCGCATGCGCGGGGAGATAGATCACCGGAGGCTCCATCTTCATCATTCGCCGTCGCGCGACATACACCGGCAGGCTGGCGATGTGGTCGAGATGGGTATGCGTGACGAACCAGGTACTCGTCCCCATAAAATCCCAAGGCTGGCCGCCCAGGTCGAAGCCGAGCTTAAGCTCCGGCACGCGCCAGTAGCTCTGCACCGCCGCCCGCGAGTAGCCTTCGATGGTCAGCTCTTTGTGGCGATACGACTTGATGGGGAGGTTTTGCAACATGGGGAAGACAGTTTATGTCGGTCGGCCAAAAAACGTAAGGGGCGGGCGAACTCGCACCAGCAACGACACCCGTGCCTGTCGACATGTTCACAAACGCCAAGATTCCCGCCCAGCCAGCGAATAGAGCCTGCCCGTTGAGCATTTAAACGAATTGGGAGCGGTCACGATGTTGCGTAATGTTACATATGGTGTATTCGTTTGTTTCGTCATCTTTTGCGGGTGTGGCGGTCCAACTGGCTCGTGGGGAGTGGCGATTCAATCCACGAACGGAACGCAAAATGGCGAAGACATTCGCTATTCAGTCGCAACGGTCTCGAGCCAAGGCTAGCCCCGCCTAGTAATGGTGTTTGATGGCGGCGTCAGCGCAAGTTCGAGCACCAATCGCTTGGGAGGTGAAGGGAAGGTTCGGCTCAAGGATGGGTCACAATTGGTGTGGAAGTTTCAAACGTCCGACGCGGCAATCGGCGAAATCCTCATTGCAGGCCACTCGTATGAATCCGCTCAGGGCGGCCTGTTTCTCATCGACGCCGCTACAAAACCCGTAACCATTGAGCAATTGGATGTGGATCTGAGCGGGGTGAGTACGAGCACCGTTCTTGACGACCTCGCAGCGATGAAATCGACGCAGCCCAAAGTCGCTCAATTCGTCGCGCGTTGCCGTGGGCCTCTTACCGAACTGCACGCAGAATCCCCCCGTAACGCAACCGAGGCGGACGAGCATTCCACCCATTAGGGTGCCTCGGCGAAACCTAGCGAGCGCGCAACTTCTTTCTATTTTGCTTGATTTGCCCAAAATCGCTAATTACCATCAAATGAAACGCGGGTTGTAGCCTTAGTCCTTGCGCTGCTTCCGCTAGCTGGTCAGTGAGTCAAATCAAGTCAAAACCACGCGCCGCGACCCCGGTCATTTTTTGACCGGGCGCGGGGCGTTTCGGATACAATGCACGGTCAGCGTCAGGGGCCTCTTCGTTCATAAAGGTTTCGCACATGTTCATTCGTCGCGCGTCGCTGCTGCTGGCTATTGCCGCTATGCTCACGCTGGTCTCGCCGGCCGCCCAGGCTCAGGTCAATAACAACAATAACCAGAACAATAACAACGGCGGCGGCAACATCACGGGTGCCGCAGGTGTGCAGATCGATGCCAATGGCGTGTTGTCGATGAAGATCGCTCGCGATCCGACCGGCCAACTCACTCGGCAGC
>JBGSHH010000570.1:0-2797 GCA_041752355.1 Pirellulaceae bacterium
GCGTTGCTACTTGCTGGTCGATCTCAGCAATTCGATGACGTTCAGCTCGCTCAGCTATGACAAAGCGAACTATGCCAAGACGGCGGCGGCGACGATCGCCTATTTTCTCTCGCGACAGCGCGACGCCGTGGGACTGGTGACATTCGAAGCACACATTCAAGAGGTTTTGCCGGCGCGGTTTCGGCCGGGACATTTGCATCGCTTGTTCGTCGCGCTGGAGCGCTCACCGACGGGAACTTCCACTGATCTGGCGGCGCCGCTGGAACAAATCGCCAAGACCGCCAAGAAGCGCGGCTTGGTGGTGCTACTATCGGACTTACTGGCACCCGCCGAATCGATCGAGAAGCAACTTGGCTATCTTCGTTCGCAAGGTCATGAGGTGGCGGTACTGCGCGTGCTCGATCCAGCTGAACGGACGTTTCCCTTTGCGGAAGCGGCGATGTTTCTGGATGCGGAGTCGGGCCGCGAGTTGTACATCGACCCGGCGCTCGCTCGGAAGCAATATCAGGCGCGCTTCGCGGCGCATGCTCAAGCGTTGCAGGACATTTGCCATCGCCTCGGTGTCGATCTCTTCGACCTGCCGACTGATCGACCGCTGGAACAAGCCTTGTTCGATTTGCTAAACGCGCGGATGCGTCGCGGGCGGCAAGTCGCGCGACGCACCTCCGGTCAGGGAGGTCGCTGATGGGCTTGCTCGCATCCTCCTTTTTGATCGGACTGGCGGCGCTGGGGCTGCCGCTGATCTACCATCTCATTCGCCGCACGCCGCGCGGACGTCAGCAATTCAGTTCGCTGATGTTTCTCTCGCCAACACCGCCACAACTGACACGCCGCAGTCGGCTGGATCAAGTCTTGCTGCTCTTGATGCGTCTCGCCGCGCTAGCGCTCTTATGCTTCGCCTTTGCGCGGCCGTTCTTTCGCGAGGCGTCGCTGCTCGCGCTGGGAGACTTGCCGCAACGACGCGTGGCGATACTACTCGATAACAGCGCCAGCCTGCGACGCGGCGATCTTTGGTCGCAGTCACTCGCACAAGTGCGCCAGGAACTCGACGATCTAGCGCCGCATGATCAGGTGGCGCTGTTTGTCTATTCTGATCGCTGGGAAACCATCGTCGGCTTCAACGATCAACAGCGCGCCGGCAGCGTTGCACCTGTTGATATCATTCGCGAGCGGTTGAAAGATCTGGAGCCCAACTGGCGGACCACCGATCTTGGCACGGCACTCGTCGCGCTGGCCGGGGAACTCGATGCCGCCAGCGATGTGCAACAAGCGCAAGCGGATCCGCAATTGATCGTGATTAGCGACTTCCAGCAAGGAAGTGCCATCTCCGCACTCCAGGCGTTCGAATGGCCGAAGAGTGTGCGAGTCGTGCTGCGCAAGATTGAACCCGCCAAACGCACCAATGCCACGCTGACGTTGCTCGCCAGCGAAGACGATGCCGACGCCGAACCGCGCGTGCGCGTCTCCAGCGCTGCCGACTCGCAAAGCGATCAGTTCTTCGTACGCTGGTCCAACGGCAAATCCACTGAAAAGGGCACCGGCGAAACGGCCGTCTACGTTCCGCCCGGTCAAAGCCGCGTGATCAAGTTGCCGCGTCCCGCTGATAACTTGCTGGCGGATCGGTTGGTACTGCGCGGCGACGAACATGAGTTCGACAACGTGTACTATGTCGCGCCCCCTCGTCCGCAAGAACTCACATTGCTCTACGCTGGAAACGATAAACCAGACGATCCGCAAGGCTTGCAGTACTACCTCGCGCTGGCCAGCAGCGATGATCCGCTGCGAAAAGTGGCGATTACCTCGCTTGATGATACGACGCTTGGCACACTCAGCGGCCCGCTGCCGCCAACGTTGGTGGTGGTGTCCCATACGCCTTCCGCCGCGACATTAGCGACGATCAACACCTATTTCGCGCAAGGAGGCACGCTTGTCGTCGCTCCGCGCGAGACAAAGTCAGCGGAACTGATCCCGACGTTGCTGACCGATACAACCTTGGTGGAAGCCAGCAAGCGTCAACGCGACGACGATTTTCTGCTGCTCGGAGAGATCGATTTTGGTCATCCCTTGTTCGCGCCGTTGGCCGGACCGCGCTACAACGACTTCACCAAGGTGCATTTCTGGCGGCACACAGCTTTGAAATTGAACGACGACGCCACCACGCGCGTCGTGGCGCGCTTCGACGATGGCTCACCATGGCTCTTGGAGAAGCGCATCGGCCAGGGGCGCATCCTGGCGCTCACGAGTAGCTGGCAACCAGACGATAGCCAACTAGCTCTCTCTAGCAAGTTCGTCCCCATGATTGTGGCCTTGCTCGACATGACCGCTGGCAGCACGCAGCCTGCCGCTGGAGTTGCCGTGGGACAGTCCGTGCCACTGCCGGAGAATCGTAACGCGGCGCTCACGTTGCAAACTCCCGATCGTAAGAACATCAGCCTTCCAACGTCCCAGACCAGTTTTGCCGAAACCACCTCACCTGGCATTTATCAGGCAGCCGAGCTGCGCTTCGCAGTAAATTTGGCGTCGAGCGAAAGCGCGACCGCGCCGCTGGAACTCGAACAGTTGGAACAGCTCGGCGTGCGCGTCAGTCAGTCCGTCACTAGGGCGGAAGAATTAGATCGTCTTCGTCAAGCGCAAGATACCGAACTCGAAGGTCGACAGAATGTCTGGCGCTGGTTGCTGGTTGGCTGCATCGGATTTTTGATCTTGGAAACATGGTGGTCGGGTCGCGCCGCCAAGGCGAGCGCTGCGGCCACGGAGGTCGTCGCATGATTCAGCAGTTATTGCATTCGCAACTCGA
>JBGSHH010000571.1:0-2648 GCA_041752355.1 Pirellulaceae bacterium
GCGAGTTGCCGAACTTCGCCGAATATGATTTCGAGATCGCCGCAGACACTGGCTATCAGGTGGAATTACGTTTTGCCGCCGCCGAGACTCGACCAACTTCGCTATTGCTCGATGGCAAAGTGCTGAAGGCCACCGCCGCGAGCGCGGTGACCGGCACCTGGCAACCTGATTCCCAGGCCTGGTCGGCAGAATGCGTCTTCAAACTCGCCGCGGGCAAACACACCCTGCGACTGGAACGCGCCGGCCCCTTTCCCCATTTCGATAAAATCGCCCTGGTTCCTCGAGTGGTGCGCGATGACGAGCCTATCGTGGTCGAGGCGAAGACCGTCAAGCAATTGGCTACCGAGCAGCGATTAAGTAAGGCGATCCTCCAACAGTGGGTCAAACATCTGGAGAAATCGGGGCCGCTACAACCTGAGCAACTCACCGCAGTCATCGACGATCCCCAAGGGCCTTTCCGCTTGCCCAAGGACGCGGAGCAGGACTTTTCAGCCGATACGAAGACCGCCTTGAACGAACGACGCACGGCGTTGACCGCCGCCGAAAAGCAAGTCCCGACGCTGCCGATGGTGATGTCGGCCAGTGAAGGCCAAGTCACCAACCTCAAAATTCATCTCCGCGGTAACTATCTCACCCTGGATCGTGAAGTGCCGCGACAATTCCCACGCATTCTTGCTGGCGATGAACAAACACCAATCGATTCCAGTCGCAGTGGACGTCTTGAACTTGCCCAGTGGATGACATCGCCGACGCATCCACTCACCAGTCGTGTCATGGTCAACCGTATTTGGCATTGGCATTTCGGCAACGGTCTGGTGCGCTCGCCTGACAATTTCGGCCGACTCGGCGAAGCACCGGATAATCAGCCGTTACTCGATTGGCTGGCGGTATCCTTCGTCGCGGGCGATTGGTCGCTCAAACGTTTGCATCGCGAGCTAATGCTTTCCAGCACCTATCAAATGAGTACGGCCTACAACGAACGCGCCGCGCAAGTCGATCCCGAGAATCGGCTCCATTGGCGCACCGATCGCCGTCGTTTGGAGGCGGAAGCGCTGCGGGATAGCGTGCTATTTGTCAGCGGGCAACTCGACGAAGCGCATGGTGGTAGCCTGCTGAATGTCGAAAATCACAAGTACGTCACCAGTACCGCCAGTGAGAAGTATTCGCCCGATCACGTCGGTCGCCGTTCGATCTATTTGCCGATCACACGCAGCAGCGTTTACGAATTGTTTCAGGCTTTCGACTTTGCCGATCCCAGTACTGCCAACGGTCAACGCGTGGCAACCACAATCGCGCCGCAAGCTCTTGCGCTGATGAATAGTCGCTTGATCGAGGAGCGCACCAGCCAATGGGCGACGCAATTGCTGGGCCAAGTTGAGTTCGAAGAAGCTGGCTGCCTCCGAGCGGTCTATGCAGCCGCCTATAGTCGTCCGCCGAGCGATCGCGAAATCGCGAGTGGAAGCGAGTTCCTGCGGCGTATTACAAGTGAGGCGACGCAACTGGGCATGTCCGAAGGTGAGGCGCGCCACCGCGCGGTGCAAAGCTTTTGCCGCGTGGTCATTGCGAGCAGCGAGTTCATTTATGTGGAGTAAGCCAATGTCGATTCCACGACTCAACCGTCGGGAAATGCTGCAAACGTGCGGAACAGGCTTTGGCAGTCTGGCGCTCGCCGCGATGCTGGGAGCGGAAGCGCGCGCCGCGGACAATCCGTTGGCCCCTAAGGCGCCGCATTTTCCCGCCAAAGCCAAGCGAGTGATTTTTCTCTTCATGCACGGAGGGCCGTCGCATGTTGATACGTTCGACTATAAGCCACTGCTGACGCGCGACGATGGCAAGCCGCTCCCCTTCGCCAAACCGCGCATCGTTTCCAGTCCCACCGATAACTTGCTCGCGTCTCCTTGGAAGTTTCAGCAGCATGGCGAAAGTGGTGCCTGGGTGAGTGAGTTGTTTCCCCATGTCGCCAAACGCGCCGACGACCTCTGCATCATTAACTCCATGCATGGTTCCAATTCGCGGCATGGAGGAGCATTGTTGGAACTGCACACGGGGAGCGATACCTTTATTCGTCCCAGCATGGGTTCGTGGATTACCTACGGCCTGGGAACCGAGAATCAAGACTTGCCAGGCTTTGTGACGATCTGCCCATCGCTGAGCCATGGCGGCGTCAATAATTGGAGCAGCGCCTTCTTGCCAGCAGCCTACCAAGGCACGCCGCTGGGAGCTTCCAGCACACCGGCCGACAAGGTGAATATTCCATTTATTCAAAGTCAAACACCGCGTGGCATTCAGCGGCAGGAACTCGATCTATTGGCGGAGATGAATCGCGAACGCCTAAGTGACACCGGACCAGACGCCGCGCTCGAGGGGCGAATCGATTCGTTCGAGTTGGCGTTCCGTATGCAAACGGCCGCGCCGGAACTGCAAGACATCTCACAAGAATCGCCTGAGACCTTGGAACTGTATGGCTTAAACGCGCCGCAAACGAAGAACTTCGGACGCCAATGCCTGCTGGCGCGTCGCTTCGCAGAGCGCGGCGTGCGTTTCATTCAGATCTCGCACAGTTACAAGTGGGATCAGCATGGCAGCCTCAAGAAAGACCACGCGCGCAACGCCGCCGAGGTCGACCTGCCCATCGCCGGCCTGCTGCA
>JBGSHH010000572.1:0-7290 GCA_041752355.1 Pirellulaceae bacterium
AGATGTACACGAAGCACGGCTTTCAGGAGATCGATCAAGGGGTGGTGCTGGTGAAGGAGGTTTGAAGGCTAGCGTTTTGCAAGCGAACTAGGGCATTGGTGAATGCACCAACTCTGGACGATCGATTTCCACTTGGCGCAGGAGCAATAGCAAGGTGTCATAGACGCTTTCGCCATAGGTGACTCTCGAATCTTTCTGATTGCCCTTGTAACGCGCGCGACTGCTGTAGTATTGCTCGCCAAGTCGTTGCACCTGGACCGACGTTCCAATCGTACCAAGTCGATCCAATATCTCCTGTTCGGCAGGTCTGAAAACGGTCACCTTCTCGACTTGCCGCGATACGCTCGCCGGTAAAGCGTAGAGATAGGCATCTTTGATTACCGTTCCTCCAAGACGCGATACTGGGCATCGCAACGGCGATGTTCCGGGGAATTGCGCCCGTACGTTAATGGCATCGCGCACCATGCGATCGTCGCCAGGTAAGATGGCGTATGACGCTGTAAACAAATAGTGTAGCGACAAGGAGTGCATCAACTGCGCGACCTCGTGATAAGCTTCTAGTTTGTTCGCGGCGTTCACGGCATCGGAGGCGATGACGAGCGTCCAGTGAGATATCTCTTCGTCGCGCAATACCCAAAATGCGGCTTTGACCGGCTTAACCGCATCGAAGGCTCGCCACAATGTTTCGCCTTGGTCCAGCGCTTCCGCTACCAAATCGTTTGAATCCATGGCATGACTCCATCTACGTCCGTTACGGCTTTGAACATTGACTCTGCGTCCGACTGCTGACAGATTCGATAACGACTACGCTCGTTCCATTGCGAAACATATCCCCAATTTGATTTGAACGTGGCGTTCGCTTGACAAACCAATCCGAGGCTAGCATCCAGCGAAGCAAGTTTCACGAGTTCAACGAAATCGTGCGTAAAACAACGCTGTGAAAACTTCTGATCCAAGAATATTACTCCCGTTTCCTCCACATGCCGAAGTACACAAGCTTTTAAGCCACATTCAACCGCATAACCCACCAAATAGTACGCGCCTGACCAATGTCCGGCCGAAAGCAGTAGTTCACCGTCGCGAATCCGCTCTTCCGCCAATTCTTGTAAATTAAGTCTATTCACATTGTACCCCAGGCGAGGCCGCGAAGTGAAGATTCTCAGCTAGGCATACATTCGGACTTCCGCTCAATCAACCGATCAAGCTCATCTTTCAATCGCGGCAGAATCGCGTCGTAGGGGAACTGCCCGAGTTCTTCGCTGCCACGTTTGAGATTCACAAAGTTGGGGCCGCACCAGAGACCGAGATCGGCATCGTCGGTTTCGCCGGGGCCGTTCACGCGACAGCCCATCACGGCAATGGTGATGGCGTAGTCCTGGGCGTACCGGGTCATCTCCTTCACTTGCTGTGCGAGATCGATAAAAGCCTCATTCTCGACGCGCGAACAACTGGGACAGGAAATAATGTTCATCGTGGGCAGGCCATACGTCACCACGCTACGTACGCGACCGGCGGCGATATCTTCCAGAATCTTATGTCCAGCAATGATCTCCTCGGGCTTGCGTGCGTTGGGCACTGTGAGCGACACGCGCAGCGTATCGCCGATGCCGCGGCTGATGAGTTGCTCGAAGGCAATTCGTGTCTTGATGATGCCATCGGGTGGAATGCCAGCTTCGGTAACTCCCAAGTGCAAAGGCACATCCGGACGCTGTTCCGCAAAGCGACGATTGACCTCGATCACCTTTTGCGGATCGCTGTCTTTAAGCGAGACGTTGTACCGCGTGAACCCGAGCGAATCCAAAAAATCGCAATGCTCCCAGGCGCTGGCGAGCATGGGAGAAATCGAATCGTGTGGATCGTAGGCTTCTTTCTTGGCTGGATCGACGCTGCCGCAGTTCACACCCACGCGGATCGCACAGTCGTTATCCGCCGCGATCGTGGCGAGGAAACGGACCTTTTCCTGCCACGGCTTTTCGCGCTCGTGATGGTAGAGATGCCCGGGGTTGTAGCGGATCTTGTCAACGTGCGGTGCGACCTGTTCCGCCAGGCGGTAATTCTCTTGCAGATCGACCGAAAGGTTCGCCTTGGTTTGCTTGCGAATCTCGGCCAGTGCTGCGGCGTCTTTGGTGCTATCGACGGCGATCCGCACCACATCCGCTCCCGCTTCGTGCAAGGCGTTGACCTGAGCGACGGTGGCATCAATGTCCTGCGTGTGGGTGGCGGTCATGCTTTGCACCGCGATGGGATGGCCCGCACCAATGGAGATGGAGCCGATTTTCACAGTTCGGGTGGCATTTCGTTGGATCTGCACGCGGTAACTCCGTCAGTGTTAGAGGATGGCTCTATTGTCGTGAACCGCAGGCGTTTGGGCAATGTCACACGAAAAAAGGCAAGGCAGACGAAATCTCGCCTGCCTTGCCTGAAGATGTTGACAATCGATTGTCCCAGTTCCGGGAAGTTACTTGGGATCGACCGTAACTTTCACGTTGAACTGACCGGGATAGCTGTAGCCTTGCTGAGCATACTGTTGCTGCATGGCCATGGCGAAGTTGAGAACGCCGCTGGTCTTGGCGATGAAGGTATGCTTGCTGCCCACCTTGAAAATCTGGCCTTTGTCGCCGATTTTCGCGACGAGCGACCCGCCTGGGATTTGGTTGGGGATATACCAGCCGAAGTTCGGTCCGCCATCGGGACCCGACGACTGGTCGCTACCCCAAGGGCTCATCACGACGCTGCCATCGGCGCGAATGCTGACCTTGTCGCCAGCTTGCACGCGAATACCGCTGTTCTTAAAGCTGCGTTGCACGAGCGAATCGCCGGGGACGGTCACCACTTTGCGAATGCTGTCTTTGGTGCTCGTTGGGCGATCGGCGCGACGCAAGTCCGCCAACTTTACCGACAACTCGCCATACTTGCTGGCGACCTTGAATTCCGCAGGCGAGACTTTGCCCACGATGGTGAAGTCGCTGGTCACAACGGTATCGAGTTCAATCCAAGGTTGACTCGCACCTGCTGCGCCCTCTTCGAACTCATCTTGCTCGGCGGAGAGTTCCTCGAATTCCTTAAGGATTTCGCCAATGTGGCGTTTGCGTTCGGTGTTCTCGTCGTTCTTGTGCCCGTCGAGAATATTACGGACTTTCAGGCCCAGCGCCACGATGTCTTTATGTGCTTGTTCGCGAGCCTTGTAATCATCGGCGCCCAAGGCTTCGATCAGGCCGTTGATTTTGTCGGACATTTCGGGACTGCTCGAAAGGCCAGGCGAGAGGCTGCGCACTTTCACGAGCGGCACTTTCAACGTGCCGAAGTCCGTCGCCACACTGATCTCATCCACGGTCATTTCGCCCGTGATGATCGAACCATCTTGTAGATGCAGCACGACCAGTCGTGGATTAACCGGCTCGGCTGGTGTGACGACTTCGGCTGGCTCTTCTTCCTTTTTTTCGTCCGGTTTCTTTTCCTCGGGCTTGGTGCCAGGCGCTGGCTTAACGCCCGGCGGCACGGCCGGCGCGGGGCCCTCTACTTGAATCGCGCGAATCTCGATCGCGTCTTCCACTTGCGCGTTTGCGTTCTGGCCCAGAGCTGTGATGCCCAAGCCCAGCGCGACGACCAACCAACTGTTCCAGCGGCGAAGCATTACAGAGTCCCCGTGTGTGTTCGTGAATGTGCGTTCTCGATGAGTAAACAAAATGGCTTGTTATTCGTCGCTCGACTGGTCCGGCAAGTTCGCGGCGAAAAACAACTTCTGCGGCGAATTTGAGTATCTCGAATCGCACGCACCCCTTTTGGGGAAATTGTACGTTGCAGCGGACTGAATTTCACGCTAGTAGCGGGCGATTTTACCGAATCGTTACGTTTTATCACGTTTCCCCGCCAATTGGTGGCGGGCTAATAGGCGTTTTTCTTGGAAAGGACGACAGAAATCGTTCGAAACAAGATCGTGATATCCAGCCACAGTGACCACTCGCGGATGTATTGGTGATCGCATTCGATCCGTTTGACCATCTTTTCGAGCGTATCCGTCTCACCACGCCAGCCATTGACCTGCGCCAGGCCGGTGATACCGGGCTTCACTTTGTGACGCAACATATAGCCGCGAATGAGTTGCCGATATTGCTCGTTATGCGCCGATGCATGTGGGCGAGGGCCAACCAGGGACATCGAACCTTCGACCACGTTGAACAATTGGGGCAACTCGTCGAGCGAGGTTCGTCGCAAGATCGCGCCCAGCTTGGTCACGCGGGCGTCGTTCTTGGTCGCTTGCGTGACGGAGGGGCCATTGTCGCAAACGGTCATACTACGGAATTTCCAAACCAAGATCTCGCGACCATCCAAGCCATAACGTTTCTGTCGAAAGAATACGGGGCCTTTCGATGACAGCTTAATCAGCACGCCGATGACACACATTGGCAGCGCCAGGGCTAAGAGGAGTAGCACGCTTAGCACCAGGTCCGAGGCGCGCTTGAGGATGCCATCGGCACCGAAAAAGGGATTCTCGAATACGCTCACCACAGGCAGGCCGCCAATGCTGGTCCAACGCGAATGCAAGAGTTCGAAAACGAAGAAATCTGGTACGATATAGACGGACGCAGTTGTATCGCTAAGTCGTTCGAGTACCTGACGTATGCGATCTTCCGCCCGCATGGGAAAGGTGATGTAAATGGCTTGCACCTGGCCGGCTTTCGCGGCATCGACGAGATTTTGAATGCTGCCCAAGCGAGCGCCGACTTCCGGCGGCAAATTGGCGACGCGCTCATCGGGGCGATCATCGTAGAAGCCCAGGAGTTTCAGACCGGTATCGACTTGATTCTCGACGTTATGCGCCAGTTGAATCGCCAGTTCATTCACTCCCACGATGGCAAATCCCTGGGTATTGACGCCGTGCTTGCGTAGCGTGCGCTTGATCAATCGTAACGTGATCCGCGCAGCGCCAATCAGGATCGGTGTGGCCGCTCCCCACAGGACAAACGCCGTGCGGGAGATATCGTGAGCAAAGTGCGTGGCAAAGCCAATGGTGACGAGCGTCAAGAGTGTCGCGCACCACGTCAGCCAGGCGCATAGGATTTCGCGATCGGTCGAGATGCCGCGCCAACTACGATAGACGCCCGTCACTTCGGCCGCAAAGAGAAAGACAATCACCCCGACCGCGCCTATCAACTCGTGCTCTTCGCTCGCTTGCCACGCAGTGTACGACTGCACCAAGCCGAGCGCAACGAGAATGCACGCGGCATCGATCAGGCGATACAAACCTTCATTGAGCGACCACGAGGGCAAGACACGTCGAGGAGCGGCAGACATGGATCTTCCGTC
This sequence comes from Pirellulaceae bacterium, assembly GCA_041752355.1. Lineage (GTDB taxonomy): Bacteria > Planctomycetota > Planctomycetia > Pirellulales > Pirellulaceae > JAEZGD01. The sequence continues at coordinate 5,308 of JBGSHH010000572.1, forward strand.
GGAAAGTGCAAATTGGCGGTAATAATCTGTTCAAACATAGGTCGCACGGCGTTGATTTGGACCACATTTGAAACCGGAATGATCGCTACAACCGCGACAAAGGCACGCTACTGGCCAGCGTTATCCTCCGTTAGTACGATGGCGGCTGCCTCGCTTTTGTTCTTCCTCCGCTTTTGCATGGATCGATTGCCATGAGTTCGCCTGAACGCGTCGTTCGCTATTCCGCGGCCCTGGACTTCGCCCAAAGTCAGGTCGCTCAGCTCATTGAGAAGCATCCCGATTTCTTCCCGATCTACACCGTCGGTGGCAAGTGGCATCACCAAGGGGAACTCTGGACCGATTGGACGGGCGGATTCTTGGCCGGCATGATGTGGCAATTCCATTTGCGTACCCAGGACGCCTGGTGGCGAGCGCAAGCCGAACATTATTCAAAGCTGATGGAACATCGCCAGCACGATCGCAAAGTACACGACCTGGGCTTCATTTTCTTGAGCACCTATCTGCCGTGGTATCAACTCACTGGCGATCAGCAATTGCATGACGTGTTGATTCAGGCGGGACGGACGCTCGCCATGCGCTTCATGGAGAAGGGGCAATATCTGCAGAGTTTCGTCGCGCCGCAGTCGCTCTTCATCGACATCATGATGAATGTGCCGATCATCTTCTACGCCGCCAACGAGACCAGCGACATCGACTTGCAACGCATCGCGGAAGCGCATTGTCGCACCACGCGGGATACGATTGTTCATGCGGATGGATCCACTGCGCACGAAGGCATCTTCGATTTGGAGACAGGGCGATTTCTGAAAGAAACAACCCATCAAGGCTTGCGCGACGACAGCCGTTGGGCACGCGGACTGGCATGGTCGTTGTATGGCTATAGCAAGGTATACGCGCTGACACAGAACGAAGAGTTTCTAGCGGTTGCCGAGCGGAACGCCGATTTCTGGCTGGCGAACTTGCCTGCGGATCACGTTCCATACTGGGATTTTGATGCGGATGTTACCCAGCCAGCGCCTTGGGGCGCGCAAAAGGAAAGTTCCGCGGGCGCGATCGCCGCCAGTGGCTTGCTCGACCTCGCGAAGCAAACCAAGTCGCCGGAAAAAGCCGCTCGCTATCGCGACACCGCCTTAGCGACGCTCGACGCGCTCTGTTCGCCGGAATATCTCGCCGATCAAACTCCTGGCTGGGAAGGCATTCTCAAGCATGGCGTTTATCACACCGCGAAGCATCTCGGCGTGGATGTATCGGTGATGTGGGGCGAGTATTTCTTTGTGGAAGGTCTGACGAAGGTGGTAAAGGAAACAACCGTGTAGGCTTCCTGGATCAAGGGAGGTATAATTAATCGATAACGCCAGCGGAACGCACTTATGACGCACGAACAACTTCTCCATGCCGTCGAGCAGATGCCGACGAACGAAATCGACGATTTTGTCGCGCGCGTAATGACCGTTCGCGAGAATCGCGTCGCTCCGCCGTTGAGCGCCCAAGAGTTAGAGTTGTTCCGCGCTGTTCGGCAAGCGTTGCCCCCTGAATTCGCCCGCCGCCATCGTCAACTCTCGGAAAAGCTGGCAGCGGAGCTTTTGAGTGAAGCAGAGCACGCCGAGTTCGCTTCGCTTGTGGATCTCGAGGAATCGCTGAACGTCGTTCGCTTGCAGGCATTAACCCAACTATGCAAACTGCGTGGGCTAGGATTTCGCGAAATGCTGCAACAACTGGGGATGGAATCCTTCCATGAGCAGCCAGCGAATTAGTGACAGCTTGCGTCAGAACGATCTCCTCACGATACTCGGAATCTCCGCAAAAGGACGAGCAACGATTGAGTGCCTCCAGCTCAATCGACCGCGCGTCATCAACGTGCGACGAATGCTGCTAGCGCTCGGTATGCATGTGGTCTCCGAGAACGCCTGACGCCCTCACTTCACCACCACCTTCTTCCGCGCCTCCAACTCCGGATCTTCCATCAGCGGCAATTCGATGACT
>JBGSHH010000573.1:0-3587 GCA_041752355.1 Pirellulaceae bacterium
AGACAGGAATGTCCGCCCCACCGAGACAGGAATGTCTGCCCCACATCAGCTACAATCGGTGGCAGTCCGCTCGTTCGCCCACCGCTTGGAGATACCCGCCATGAAAGTTCATTGTCTCACGCTCGGTCTGTTGCTGCTCGCTGGTCTGGTGCAGGCCGAAGATGCGCTATTCACCGTCAATGATACGGCCGACACACTCGCGTTCACCACGCCACAGCTATCCGTGAAGGTGAACAAGAAGAACTATGTCACTGGTGTGGCGGCGGGTTCGTTCGTTGATCGCAAAACAGGCTTTCACGATCCTGGTTATGGCTTGGATATTGTCGATTGGATCATGGAGCCGGGGAGCGATAAGGAATATCGCGATCAGCTTCCCAAGGAAATGATCTACGAATATGGCAACGACTATCATGGCCCAACCGCCAAACGCTCGATCGAAGGGCCGCAGATTTGCACGCAGGCGAAAGTGATGACGCCGGAACTGGTGCAAGGGAAAGATTTTCTAGCGGTGAAGCAAACCTATCAATACAAGACCGCCGCCCCCGGCAAGAAGGCAGGCTCGCAGTGGACGCAGTGGATGGTCTTTCCCGCTGGCCAGCGATATTTCATCTCGATGGATCGCATCGACGCCGTCAACAGCAGTGAAGCAATGTTCTTGCGGCTCGATATGCCAGGGCATGTGAAGCACAACCAAGGCGACACCTTCAGCGAGATCTATCTCAGCTACCAAGGCAAGATTCCGGCGAAAGAATTCCTCACCAACTTCGCCCCCGATGAGAAGTTCAACTATCGCCGCGATAAGAACGAAGTCCCTAAGCGAATGATCCGCGCCATTCACTTGCGCGATCCCAAGACCGGCAAGGATGGTCCGTGGTTGGCCGGTATGACGCTCGATCCGACGATTGTGAGCGAAGCCTGGTGTCATCAGCGCGGCTACATCTGCATGATCGAGGAGTTTGGCGGTCGTCCGATCAAAGGGGGCGAACACTTCAGCGCCGCCTTCATTGTCGGCTATTTCGATTCGATCGCCGAGATGGAAAAGGTCTACGATCAATATGCTGGCAAGAGCGGTCTGGTGGTGACTAAAGAAGGCTGGGAATTGAAGTAGAGCGAGTCTTTGACGGCTCTAATCTGCCCGACGAATGGGAAGCGAGCGGGACGCCCGCGCTCCAATTGATCGGATAATAACGCTTGTGACGTTTGTCACGTCGGCGCGCCGTCCTTAGCGCGCCGATGCGCGCTCATCACCAGCCCGGCGATCCACCGTTGCGCACTAGTCTTGAACAGTCGCGACTCCGCAATTCCTCGGAGCGCGCTCCTGAAGAGGTGTCGCATGTTGCTCGCTGGCTTGGATTGGGAATGGATCGTAGTGGCGCTGATCGGTCTATTCATGGCTGGCATTTCGAATCTAGTGGGGGACTACCTCGCCAAGTACTTTCGCGATCTGTTTCCCTTCTTGGATGCCCAGCAAATACAATGGCTGATCGAACCGGTCGAAGCGGCCGATTTGCCGATCGTCATTCGCGAGCACTTCGACCGACATACGCCCGCCTTTGAGCAACTGGGCTTCACGCATGTGGCCGACTACGTGTTGCTGCGGACGCCGCGGGTCTCCGCGGTGCGCCATTTTTTAAGTAAGGATGGGCAAGTGATCGGCGAGATTGTCGTGCTGCACAAGAAGTACACGTATAGTTGTATCTCCCTTGCCGCCAATGGTGCCTATCTGGAAACAGGGCGAGGCATCCTCATACCAACCAACTCCAAAGAAGAACGTCTGGTAGCCTTTCGCGCGCCAGGCTGGGATGTGGCGACGTTGGTGGAGCATCATCAACGCTGCGTGGCCGACTATGCCGAACAGCGACAAACCGAACTGGTGGCGCTCGACGCGGATGATCTGCCCGATGTGCTGCGCTACGCCCAGAAAGTAGTGGCGCACGCGTTGATCAAGGATGGCGTCGTCGATGAATTGCCGGACTTCCTGAAGGCGAAGCAAACCATTGACGCCGTCTGACCGTTACTTCTCCGTCCCGCCTTTGGGCCAGATTTTAAGAATGAAGCTCTCGGAGGCGGTGCCGTAAAGGGGATAGCTGGCGGCGACGCGCAGTTGCAGGTCGTTGAGCTGTCCCTTCGTGCGGGCTTCGTGGCGTTCTTCGGTCCAGTTCGGGCCTTTGATGGCGAGCAGACGCCCCACCGAGGCCCAGTCATCGACGAACCAACTCAGCAGCTTGGTCAGCGGTCCGACGGCGCGCGCGAAGAGCGCATCGTAGCGAAAATCCTCGAACAGCGTGTTCGCCCGCGCGTGATACAAAGGAGTGGGCAGCTTGAGCGTGCGCAACATGCTTTCCACGGCGTTGGCCTTCTTGGCGATCGATTCGCAGAGCGCGACTTTCAAATCGGGGCGAATGATCGACAGAATCACGCCTGGGACGCCGCCGCCGGTTCCCACGTCGAGCACTTCCTCTTCGGGATGCAGCAGCTTCGCGAGTTCCACTGTGTCACGCACATCGCGACCGACGAATTTGTCGAAATCGGTGTGACGGGTGAGATTGAGCTTGTCGTTCCATTCCCACAGCAGCGCCGCATACTGACCGACCAAAAGGCGTTGATCGGCGGGAAGTTCGATGTGATGCCGCTCCAGAGCAGCTTCCAAAGTGTCGGCGGTGTCGGTCACGAAGTTAGGCCAGCGAGGGATGGGGGGCGTCAGGTAAGCCCCTAGTTTCGTTGGCCGAGGCGTTTTGGACAAGTGGCGTAGTACGTGGGGTAGGCATCTTGCCTGCCGTGACGGCTCTGAAGATCCGTCCTCGTTATGCTACTGCCTCGTAAACTTGATGCTCCCCACGCCCTGGGTCATATCGGGCGAATCGACGACAAAACCGCCAGTGCCGCTGAGAAAATCGGGATCGAGCGTGATGGGCATGTCTTTGTCGCCTTTGGATTCCTTCAACAGCAGCACCACGTTGTTGCCATCGACCGATTTCAACTCCCACTTGCCGGAAGAGGATTGCTTGATGAGGCCGGCGCTGAGGTTCTGCGTCATCGTGCCATCGGCGTTGAGTTCGACAACGAGCGACGCATTCTCGGCCAGCGACTTGAAAAGCATCTCCGCCGCCATGGCTTCGATGGGGTTGGACGCCTCTGCTTTTTTCTTGTCCACGGCCGCTTGATCGAGCGTCAGTTTTCCTTGCCACTTGCCAGCCAGCTTGTCCTTGACCGACGGACCACAACCGACGAACGACGCGACGCAGCACACGAGCAAGCACAAGGCGAATAAACGACGAAGCATAAATTCCTCAAGGAGATAAACGGCAATCTACACCAACCCGAAGCGTCAGCGAGGACACACTAACCCGCAGCGTCAGCGAGGACTCTCGCATTCGCCATCGGCGCAAGAAAACCTCGCTCACGCTGCGGGTTAGTGTGATAAGTTTACCAGAACTCCGCCACTAGCCCCAAGTTCATATTCTCAACCGCGAGTGACGAATCCGTTGCCGTCGGGCCACAGGTTGCGACCCCCATACCGGTCTGCGAGAATTCGGAGTGTCGCGGGGCGTCGATTTCCTCTTCCGATGCGAGAAACTTCCCATGCC
>JBGSHH010000574.1:0-4555 GCA_041752355.1 Pirellulaceae bacterium
GTCACCAGCAGTGGATACGTGCGTTCCAAAATCGCCAGCAGTTTGTCGGTGCGCCAGTGCTTGATGGTTTCGTACTCATCGGCGCAGAGGCCGACAATTTGCAGGAACTCCACGCGGCCATAGGGAGTTTGTATCGTGCCCAGTTCCGGATCGATAGCGAACGCGATGAAGGCGATTTCGGTATCTTGTTCCAGAGCGATGGGGCCATTGCAATTGACATGATGGCCCGCCTCGAAATGGTTGCCTGTCTTGAAGACGTAGCGGGCGATGTTTTGCAGGAAGTTGAGCGGCCAGGCGGGTGGTTCGTGCTTCTCGGTGGCGCACTTGAGTCGAAACGTGAGTTCAAAACCGAACTTGCTGAAGTCGCCTCCCAAATCACCGGCGCCCCATAAGTCGCTAAAGCCATAGGTTACATAGTGAAAGTGCGGCACGGGCGCGGTGCGATGATAGACGCTGATGCCGTGCAGCGGATCATCGCCACCGAGCATCGCTGGCAAGACCGTCCCATAATGAAAAGGTTCGGCGCCGTGATAGATCGGCTCCAGCGCAGCATCGATCGCGTCCCAACCGGGCGAGGAATCATCAATTTCGTCGTCGCTGGCCATGCGGAGGAGATTTAAGGCGTGAGCAGTTCATCGACGCGCGGACGCACCATTTGCCGTGCCACCGCCAACGTGGCTTCAAAACCCACTGGCAGCTCCGGCAGCGCTACGCGGCGCATCACGGCGTTAAGCCGCTTCCAGAGTTTGCCATCCTCGGCGTAGTCGTACAAGAACCGCTCGGCGGAAAACCGCGGAATGAGTGGGGCGATCAGATCGACCGGCTTGGTCGTCATGCGGTTCAGAATCGCGCTGAAGCGGACCGGATCGAGCGCGTCCAAGGCGGCATAGTAGGCGACGATCTCGTCCGGCGCGCGGGCGATCAATTCGGCATCGAGCAACAACTCCACCAGAATATGCCCGAGAAAACTGGGACGCAGCGAAGTATCCGGCGGCAGCGCATCGCGAACCAGCACCGTCAGCGACAAGCAGAGTTCGTTGAACGCCCGCGTTTGATGGAACCAGGCGTCGTCGCGATGATGCTGCACGACACCCCGCGCCACCGACGCCACCAGCGGATCGGAATCATCGATCAGCGGCAACGCCAAGCGCTCGCGCGCCCGGCACTTGCGATCGATCACATTCAGCCAATCCGGCGTGGCGGTACCAGCGAGAAAATACGGATCGTGTGTGAAGCGCCGGCCATGGGCGAAGTAGTTCATGCCAAGGTGTTGATCAGTGGCAAATTCACGAAAGCCATCGAGCTATGTAACGGTCTTGACCAGAAGCACGGTAACCAGACGATCATCTTGGGAAAAGCGAAAGTAAACAAACAACGGGAATTGCAACAACTCGAAGATATCCAGCACCAAGAATGTCCCCTTTAAATGTGCGTCCACCGCCAACTCGCGATCGATCTTGTCCACTGCGGCAGTAACCGCTGACCGTGTTGGTGACTGCAACCAAATCTCGGCCAGTTCGTCTTCCGCCACTTTGTGCCAGGTAACGGTGTAGCGAATCATGACGAGGACTGTTCTAGGCCTGCGAGACGTTCCAGAACTTGGGTGGTGGTGCGCCACGGGCCATTGGTTGCGGCCCGGCGCATGATTTCCTCGATTTCCAGTGGAGAGAGTTTTGTGCGTTGGGCAATACCAATCGCATTTCCGGCGGAATCGACAAGGCTCACTGCCGCGTTCGCCGCAGTGATTGACCGAGCTTGGTCGTCAGTCAAGATAACTTGCACCATATTATCGTCTCCACCATGTTCCGCGTCGCCTTTTTCTCCGCACGGCGAACCAAATCAATTATAGTGACTTGGTTCGCGAGAATCCACCAAAACAGTTGACTTCCACGACGAACACTCAACTTACCCCACGTCCTTCCACTGTCCATCCTTGGCACTGTTCAGCACGGCGTCGCAAATCTTTTGCGTCTCCAGGGCGTCGCGGAAGGTGGGGCCGGCAGGCTTGCCAGTGCTGAGGCTTTCGAGGAAGTCGGCCACTTGATGCACGAAGCTGTGCTCGTAACCGATCGCCAGGCCCGGCACCCACCACTTATCCATATAGGGATGGTCGCTGTCGGTAACATGGATGCTCCGCCAACCGCGCAGGCTGCCTTGATCGCGATGATCGAAGTATTGCAGGCGATGCAAGTCGTGCAGATCCCATTTGATCGAAGCGTGTTCGCCGTTGATCTCGAAGGTGTACAGCGCCTTGTGGCCGCGCGCGTAGCGGGTCGACTCAAATAAGCCCAGCGAACCATTATCGAAGCGACACAAGAACGCGCAGGCGTCGTCGATGGTGACCTTCTCGACCTTGCCTGTGAGATTGTGCTTGCGTTCCTTGATGAAGGTTTCGGTCATGGCGGAGACATTTTGGATGCCGCCGTTCAGCCAGATGGCGGTATCGATGCAATGCGCCAAGAGATCGCCCGTCACGCCGGAACCGGCTGCAGCGGCATCCAAACGCCACAGCGCCGCGCCACCTTGCGGCAGATCGGCGGAGATCGTCCAGTCTTGTAAGAAGTTGGCGCGGTAGTGAAAGATGCGGCCGAGCTTGCCTTCGTCGATGAGTTGCTTGGCAAAGGTGACGGCCGGCACGCGGCGATAGTTGTACCAGACGATATTCGGCACGCCTGCCTTTTCCACCGCCTGACACATCTCTTCGCCTTCGGCCGCGTTCATCGCCAGCGGCTTCTCGCAGAGAATCATCTTGCCTGCCTGCGCGGCGGCGATGGCGATTTCCTTGTGCAAATTGTTCGGCGTGCAGATATCGACGGCGTCGATATCCTTGCGCTCCAGCAGTTTCTTCCAGTCGGTTTCGATCGATTCGTAGCCCCATTGATCGGCAAAGCCTTTCGCCTTGTCCTTGTCACGGGCGCAGACGGCTTTCAGTACCGGCGTGTATTCGAGATTAAAAAAGTTCGGCACGCGACGATAGCCATTGCTATGGGCGCGGCCCATAAAACCGTAACCGATCATGCCGATGTTGAGAGGCTTGGACATGGGGACTATTGCTCCTAAAACTGCGTCGATTCACATGGTTGCCGGGGACGAATCCAACAGTTTACGGCAACTTATTGAACGTTACTACCACCGCAATCGGTTGGATTCTCAGCAGCGGTACGCGACTAGCCAAAATGGGCTGAGTACCACGACTCCGGAAAATGAAAAATTCGGGTTTCCCTTATTTGCTCAACAATATCGGGATTCTGCAACGACCATTGCCGAGCGAGATTTACGATCAGGTTCTCAATGCGCGGGGCCAGTTGCGGCATGTTGATTTTCGCCTTCACGCAACCGTGCCAAGTCAATTTGGGACAGACGACCGCCATTAAAGCCACGAGGCCATTGCCTGCCAGATGACATTCTGCGGGCGTCGGTTTCCCGCACAGCGAGCGCACTGCGTTCAGTCCTTGCTATAGGCCTTCCTCGTGACTGCCACCGTCGGCTGCTCGCCCACGATTGATGAACGTCAACAGGACGTCGTTCGACCAACTTTGAAAACCCATCACCAGTTCCAACTCCAGATCGGACTCTCGCCAGCTTAGGTGAATGGGTTCGTGCAGGATTTGATAGGGGGCGGTGATGGCTGTATACATGTCACGCAAGCCGAGCGAGGAATAATACTGGGCTGTTTCGCCTTCAGACGTGAATTGAAATCGCACGCCCGCATGTAAATAGCTCATCCGCCGTAAATAGCTATGAAAATTGAACGGTGAAATCGACGTGACGCTAAACAGGCTGGGATCGGGAATCGCCCGCAAGCGGATCGAAGGAACTTCATGGCTTTTCTCAACATCGAGTGACACTCGCTGGCCTTGTCGAAAGGCGAATTCCCACCGTTCACCCTGGGACACGATCTCGACCGCAAGTTCCAGCGACAATGCTGCGAGTACTGCGGCATCCAAATCGTGTAGCCTGCCCGGGATCGTAAGTTGCTCAAAGGGGGCGATGTGTCCGAATTTGCTATCAGGCACTGGCAAACTAGAGTCGGCCGATAGTACTACGCCATCGTCTCCAGCTTCGATTGAAATCGTCGTGGGATGTGATTGCAGCAGCCAGTTCACTCCGCCGACTAGATAATGAATGAGACCGAAGAAGTCCATACTTCCAACGTACATCCCAGGGCGGAGTCGAATGTGCTGGAGGTCCGACAGGGGCTGTATGACATCATTTGATTCCATTGCCGATAATCCTCTCCTGGCGATGACGCCATCAACTACGAAGTCCGGCGTGCTCAAGAAGCGCGGCCGCCCAGATTGCATCTTGCTCCTTCAGTGCTGGTCGAGGATTCTCCCGATAGTTGAGGCGCGCCGTATAAGGTCCCGAGTCATAAGCCTTCTGCACGGCGGCCTGCAGATCAAGGACAACATCGGGCACTTCGGGCCGTAAAGGAATGCGCATCTTCGGCAGATGATCGCGCACTGTACAGCAATAGACTTCGTGATCGGGACTGGCAGGACGCGAAATGCAAGTGATATAGTCCCATGGACGCAAGCCGTTTAGGGCTGCGGGA
>JBGSHH010000575.1:0-2018 GCA_041752355.1 Pirellulaceae bacterium
CCGAAAGCGCGTGGCCACTAGCAGTGAAGATTTGCGGCCTGGGATGATGTTGTTGGCCGCATACTTGGCCCAATCTATCCAGGCCAGTCGAACGCGGTTCCGGTTGAGCGGCTTGCAAATCCGCCATCGTGGGTTCGACTCCCACCAGCGCCTCTACTTACTGTGTAACGACTTACGTTCATTGCTGGTGGTCGATTCTGAGGGGGTGTCACCCAAAGTGTCACCCATCAAGCTACCAGCCTTCTCCGCCGCTTCCCAAAGTATGCCAGCAGTCGTTTGGGCGTTGCGTCCGACGTAGTATCGGAGCGTCGTCTCGATGGCTTCGTGTCGCATCAGTTCCATGAGAACTTGAGGCATCACCCGAGTAGCCCAGCGGTCCCCGAACGAACGGCGTAGGTCGTGCGCGCTGGCGGCAGTACAAAAGGACATGCATAATACAAAGTCCGCAATGTATGTCGGGAACTGCGGGATACCGATGTGAGAATCGGCTCTGCTGGCGAGACTGAAGCATTCTGCGCGCGTGAGATGGACCCAAAAGCGTCGGCTATGCGCGCGAGAAAGGAAATGCGAGCGGAGAGCGAGCGCGGTGAGGAGGAGAAGACAACAAGCGGAGGACAGTGGCGGCGAGTTAACCGCTGGCACTCGGCAGCGGCACGGCGTTGTCGAGATGGTGCAGGCCGCGTTGCTGGGCGACTTCACGCAGGCGTTTGCGCGCGGTGGCGAAATAGTTGCCGAACAAGCGCGTCTTCGCCAACATCTTCTGCAGGCGATCGCCCCAGAATTCGGCGCTCGTGCCAAGACGATCCAAGATGCCTGCGACTTCGCTCGAGATGCGTGCCTTGCCTTGGCGAACCAGGCGGCCGGTGTAATCGACCAACAGCAAGTAACTGCCGAGCGAGAAGCTTTCGAGCATCCCTTCGCGCAACGAGCCTTGCCGCCGCGCGTCCTGCACCGGGCAAAGCCAGTGCGACTCTTCGAACTTGCCTGCCGCGCGACTGCCGGCGACCGAACCGCGGGCGGCTTCTTTGAGCGCGGCGAGCTTGCCTTTAGCTTGCGCGTGCTTCACGCGTTGACGCACGGAAGTGTGCGGACTGGTCTCAGGCGTGGCCGCGATGCCGGCCGCGACGGGATTGAGATCGATGTAGGCACAAGTCGCCAGCAGCGCTTCTTCGTCGAGGATCGCAATCGACTTGAATCGCCCTTCCCAGAAGGCACCTTTGCAATCATCTTCTTTGTTCGCCATCCGCGACAACGGTTCTTTCAACGCCTTCATGAACCAACCGAGATCTTGCAAGCGGCGGCGATACTCGGCGACTTGCTTGGGTCGCTTCAACTCATTCGCAACCCACATTCGCACGCAAGCCGCATCATCAAAATTCAGCGTGCGCGGCGGATAAACAGCGAGCCAGCGTCGCACGATCTCTTCATCGGTCCAGTCCTTCGACACTCTCGGATCGAGCCGCAGCAACACGTGCAGGTGATTGTCCATCACCGCAAAGCCGCAGACGCTGACGGCGAACTGCGCCGCGAGCATCTCCAGGCGATCTTCGATCCACTGCTTGCGATGCTCGAAGCCCTCGCCGCACAGGAACGCCCCGCGCACGCAGCGCGAAATGCAGTGATAGTACCGCGTCAAGCTCACATCCACCAGCGTTTTTCTCGCCACCGTCATCGCCGTTTCTCCTCGCGTTTCCCGATTTCGCGTTAGTTCTATTGCCAAGCGAGACGGATGTCAATAGATTATGCCTGTCCTTGTATTTTGACTTTGTCCTTGTATGCCTGTAGGGATCTAGTAAAGTGGTCCAGGAGAGGTCGCCGCAATGTCTGACGCACAGGTTCAAGAAACCGTTTGTACTAGTCGGCCAGACTTTGCGGATACATTCTTATGTCGCCGCAAAATATTGCGGATAAATACGTTAGGTAAAATGTGACCGAAAATGAAAGCATAGTGAGGGACCTAGTGCCGTGGGACACGGTGGACTCATCGTGGCGATAGTGCGATCTGATGAGTCAGGCAT
>JBGSHH010000576.1:0-5602 GCA_041752355.1 Pirellulaceae bacterium
GACTCGGTGAGCGCGATGCCGGTGCGTTGTTCCGCTTCCAACAACTCGAACAGCGTTTGCTTCTCCGTGTGATCCGGACAGGCGGGATAGCCAGGGGCGGGACGAATACCGCGATATTGCTCTTCGATCAATTGCTCGTTGGTGAGTTTCTCTTCGGTGCCGAAGCCCCAGTCGCGTCGCGCTTGCCCATGCAAATACTCGGCGAACGCTTCTGCCAGTCGATCGGCGAGCGCTTTGACCATGATGGAATTATAGTCGTCATGATCCGCATCGTACTTGGCGCACAGTTCCGGAGCGCCGCAGCCCGCCGTGACTGCAAACGCTCCCAGGTAATCCTTTCGCCCGCTATCGACTGGGGCAATGTAGTCGGCGAGCGAGCGGAAGTCGTCTTGTCCCTTGCGCGCCCACTGCTGCCGCAGCATGTGGAAGCGTTTAAATTCCTGCGTGCGCGATTCGTCGGTATACAGAATCACGTCATCCCCTTGCGACGCCGCTGGCCAGAATCCGTACACGCCGCGCGCTGTCAGTAGCTTCTCGTTAATGATCCGCTGTAGCAACTTCTGGGCGTTGGCGAACAGTTCGGTCGCTACGGGGCCATAGGTGACATCCTCGAAAATCTTCGGATACTTGCCTTTAAGTTCCCAAGTTTGAAAGAATGGCGACCAATCGATGTAGGGCACGAGTTGCGCCAGCGGAAAGTCTTCCAACGTGCGCAGGCCGGTGAAGGCAGGCGTATCAATGCGAACATTCTTCCAGTCGGTCTGATACCGCTTGGCGAACGCCTCCGCATAGGGAATGAGATTGCTCTGTCGCTGGGCGTAGGCGTCGGCCAGTTGCTTTTGCAAGGCGGCGTTGTCGCGCACGTAGTTATCGCGCAAGTCCTTGCTCATCAGCTTGTCGACCACGCCGACGCAGCGCGAGGCGTCGAGCACATGCACGGTGACCTGGCTATAGCGCGGGGCAATACGCACGGCCGTATGCTTGGCGCTGGTGGTTGCGCCGCCGATGAGCAGCGGCGTCGTCATTTCCAGGCGTTCCATCTCTTTAGCAACATGCACCATTTCATCGAGGCTCGGTGTGATGAGTCCCGAGAGACCAATGATATCGGCTCCTTTTTCCTTGGCGGTGGCGAGAATCTTTTCGCAGGCGCACATCACTCCCAGATCGATCACTTCGTAGTTGTTGCAGCCGAGTACCACGCCGACAATGTTCTTGCCGATGTCGTGCACGTCCCCTTTGACGGTCGCCATGATGACGATGCCACGTTTTTGTTGCGCCGCTTCGCCTGCGGCGGCTTTTTCCGCCTCCATGTATGGCAGGAGATAGGCGACGGCTTTCTTCATCACACGGGCACTCTTCACCACCTGCGGCAGAAACATCTTGCCAGCGCCGAACAAGTCGCCCACGATGCTCATGCCATCCATCAGCGGGCCTTCGATGATCTGCAAGCCCTTGCTGTATTTCTGGCGAGCTTCCTCGGTGTCTTGTTCGACGTACTTGTCGATTCCTTTGATCAAAGCGTGACTGAGACGCGATTCGACAGATTCTTCACGCCACGAAAGGTCTTCGGTTGCCGCTTTCTTCCCTTTACCTTTGACGCGCTCGGCATACTCGACGAGACGCTCGGTCGCGTCGGGGCGACGATTGAAGAGAACATCCTCGCAAAAACCGAGCAGTTCCTTGGGCACATCTTCATAAACGGCCAACTGCCCAGCGTTCACGATCCCCATATCCATGCCGGCGCGAATGGCGTGATAGAGGAAGGCGCTGTGCATTGCCTCGCGGACGTGGTCGTTGCCTCGGAAGGAGAAGCTGATATTGCTCACACCGCCCGAGACCTTCGCGCCGGGGCAGACGCGCTTGATGATCTTCGTTGCTTCGATGAAGTTGATGGCGTAGTTATTGTGTTCCTCGATCCCCGTGGCGACTGTGAGGATGTTCGGGTCGAAAATAAGATCCTCTGGTGGGAAGCCGACTTGCTCGGTGAGCAGTTTATAGGCGCGCTGGCAGATCGTGACTTTGTGATCAATTTCGACCGCCTGCTCGCGCTCGTCAAACGCCATCACCACCACCGCCGCACCGTATTGCCGTACCAGGCGTGCGCGGCGGAGAAATTCTTCCTCACCATCTTTCAGGCTGATACTGTTGACGATCGCCTTGCCTTGTACACAGCGAAGGCCGGCCTCGATCACCGACCAGTTGCTGCTGTCGATCATGATCGGCACTTTGGCGACTTCCGCTTCGCCAGCCAGCAAGTTGAAGAACCGCGTGATGGCCGCTTCGCTATCGAGCAAGTCAGCGTCCATGTTCACATCGATGATCGTCGCGCCACCAATCACTTGCTGACGGGCAACTTCCACCGCTTCTTCGAACTTGTCGTCGCGAATCAACCGCGCGAAGGCCTTGCTGCCAGTGACGTTCGTCCGTTCACCGATCATCACGAAATTGCTTTCGGGACGCAGCACGAAGGGTTGCGTGCCAGAGAGCCGCAGCCAATGGGGCGACGGGGGGATGCGGTGCGGGCGGACGCGCTTCATCCGCTCGGCGATCGCCGCGATATGCGGCGGCGTGCTCCCGCAGCAACCACCGACGATATTCACCCAGCCATTATCGGCAAACTCGCCGAGTTGCCTGGCCATGTCGGCGGGGCTGAGATCATACTGCCCCATTTCGTTGGGCAAACCAGCATTGGGATAGCAACTGATCCTGGCCTGGGCAATTTTGGAAAGCGATTCCAAGTGCGGTCGCATTAACTCGGGGCCCAGCGCGCAGTTCATTCCGACCGACAACAGCGGAAAGTGCGACACGGAATCCCAGAAGGCCTCAATCGCTTGTCCCGAGACAAACGTTGCTCCCGCCCGATCGAAAATGCCGGAAGCCATTACTGGAATGCGATGGCCTGTTTCGTCGAAGTAGCGCTGAATCGCAAATAAGCAGGCTTTGAGATTAAGCGTGTCGATGAAGGTTTCTGGCAATAGCAGGTCCGCGCCTCCTTCGACCAACGCCGCCACCTGGCCATAAAAAGATTCGGCCATCTGTTGGAAGGTGACGTCACGGTGCGCCGGATCATCGACGCGCGTGCTGATTGCCAGTTGCTTCGTCGTAGGCCCGATCGAGCCGGCGACAAATCGCGGTTTGTCGGGCGTCCGCTCGTTGTATTCATCCACCGCCTTACGGGCGCATTGCACGGCGGCAAAGTTCAATTCGCGGACCAGTTCCACCGGCAGATCGAACTCGATCATGCCTAATTCGCTGGCACCGAAGGAATTCGTTTCGACGATATCCGCGCCCGCTTCAAGATACTTGCGGTGGATATCGGTGATGACCTCGGGCTGCGTCAGGCAAAGGACGTCGCTGAATTGCTTTAAATCTTTGTCCGCGCGGTGGTCGGCGAAGCGCTCACCGCGGACATCGCCCTCGGTGAACTTGTGCCGCTGAATCATCGTTCCCATCGCGCCGTCCAAGATGAGGATGCGGTCGCTGAGGATCGTTTCGAGAAGCTGCGCAGAATCGGTTAAATGGGCAACGGACATGCCTCGGCATCCACGACTGTAGGAGTGAGGGTTGACACTAGTAAGAGGTCGTCAGGAGCTTTTGGTTCGCGCCTTGGGGGCCTCTACCGGGTCAAGATTCCTCTTGCGTTGAGCCGCTGCTTTTTCGTAAAAGCTGACAGCGGCGGGAATTGTGATTTATCCCAGATTGCCAGTGTTATCGCAAGTCGTGGGGTTGCGTGGCATTGGCCTCCAGCCAGCGATTAACAATGCATGCAAGTCACGGCAGGCTGGAAGCCTACCCCACGTAAAATACTACCTTTGTTAATTTGTTCCGGAAAGTCAAGATTTGCGGGCGAGGAGTCGATACCTGTTTCACGCGTTAGACCATGCGCGTGAGAACACCGATTCGGTCGAAGCAAAAGGATTTGCTTTGACAGCCCCCGGGAATGGATTCCAAATCATGAGCACCTCTGTTGCCCAACGCGGCGCACCGATCGCGGACGAATTCCCGGTGCTGCTGCGCTTGCCTGATTTGAACGCGCCGCTCTGGGAAGCAGCGCCAGCGCCGACCATGGAACCTGTGGCCGCCGCCCCGGCAGTTGTTCCGCAGTCTGTCGCTCCCGCCGTAACCAGCGAAAGCGTGGCATCGGCGGCGGTGATGCGGTTGGAAGCGCTTTCCAAAGCAGCACTAGCGCCTCGCGCCGAGACCAACATGTCTGCCGGCTTGGCGACGATGAGTGTTGATGTGGTGGCGGATCATCACGAACTCGCCGCGGAACCAGTATCGTTGTCGACATCGCGTCTGGAACGCCTGACGCGTATGGAGATGCCTGCGTTCACGCGCTGGTCGCTGGTCAAACAATTGACCACCGGCGGTGTCTTGGTCGGCGGCCTGGCATTGACTTATCTCGCCGTGATGAGTGGTGGATCGACGGAAACCCCGCAGCACATCACGCAAGAACAAGTTTCTCTGGAACCACCACTGGTTGATGTGCCAGACTCGTCAGTGCCGGTAGTGGTCAACAAAACGACGACCGACGAAAAGTCACCCGTGCCACGCGATGTCCCTAAGCCTTCTCCACTGCCGGAGTTTGCGAAGGACTGGGATAAGTCAGTCGATCCGACAGATCCCAACGTCGTGCCCGCCGAGCGTTTGGCGGATCTGCCAAGTGACAATCGCTGGGACGGTCGCCACGAATCCAATCGGCCCCATGTCGAAATGAACGAGTCGTTGCCAGGCAATCGTGTCGGACCAACGGAACCGCGGGTGAGCCGTGACGAGGCCGCCGAGTATCGCGGACGCATTGGTCCCGCACCCCAGGAAGCACGCACTCAATATCCGACCACGGATTCTTCCACATATTTGTATGGTCCCACGAACAACACGCCCCCCGATGCGAATCGGCCAGGTGTGGCTGGTTTGAACGGTACTATTGCTCCCGCGCTGAGGTGATCGATGAGTTCGCTAAATCAAGCTTTCATTAAAGCCTACGGCAAAGAGCCCGCTCCCAGCGCGCCGGCGGCATCCGCTACCGTCACGACGGAAGCGCCTGTGCCGCTGACGTCGCCAGCGCCAGCCGGCAATGTGCTCGGCTCTTGGTACTCAGCCGAAACATGGTATCGCGCCGAAGAAGCGCAGCCGGTGATTGCCAAATCGTCTGCGCCAATTCCACCACCCCATGCTTCGTTTTCGGCAGGCTATCAAGCGCCATCCACTGTCGAATTGAGCCAACTGGCGGGTCATCAGTTGACGCGTCGCGTGGGTAGCACTGACGAAGAGATCGAATATCGGCTGTCGCCTGCGGAAATTGTGGTGGATGAGGAAGTGACGGTCCCTGCGGCCGTCTCTGTGCCGGTTGCCGTCGTCGCGCCGCCAGCACTGACGGAAGTCGCCGCGCCGAAAGTCACGCCACCGGCTCCGGTCGCCAGCAACAGCACGCAAGTTGCCAACGCGTTCGCCTTGCACGACATGTTCGCGCCGGTGCAAATCGGTGGTGCCTGGGATGAAGGCTGGGCAGCCTTGCCACCCGTTTCGACATTAGAAACCACGCCCGTCACGAAGCCAACGATCAGCAAGCCGGTTGAGAAGACCGTTGTGATTGAGAAAC
>JBGSHH010000577.1:0-16128 GCA_041752355.1 Pirellulaceae bacterium
ATCCTCGATGCCTCACCTGCCAGCGCCAAAACGGCAATCTATACAGGGCAATGTGCGCTGGCGTGGTCGTGGCCCAGTAGCGCAGCGGAAGAATCTGTGGAAGCAATTGATCCGCTCGCCGCGCAGCATTTAAGCATTGCCCAACTCCCTGGCAGTCGCGACGTCTATAACTTTAGCGCGAAGCGCTGGGAGGTGCGCGAGCCAGGTGAAGCGATTCAAGTCCCTTTGCTGGGCGTGACAGGCCTCTCCGCCGCAATCACTGCCACTGCCCGTCAGCGTCGCGCGGCGGAAACTTTTTTGGCCTGGATCTCGACGAGTGAAGATGGCGTCGAGGTCTTGGCGAACTCATCGGCCACGACCTGCTTTCGCAAGTCGCAACTGGCGCAAATTCAACCTTGGTGCGAAGCCAACTTGTCGTCCGCCGGCGCGAAAGCGTACGCTGAAGTGCTAACGCAGACCAATCATCAAGGAGTAACGCTGTTAACTCCACGCTTGCCAGGAGGTGAAGACTATTTGCTGGCGCTCGGAGAAGCGGTACGCGGAGCGATCGCTGGTGAGCATGCCGCCACAGAAAGTTTGCAACAGGCGGCCAAGAGATTTGGTGAAATCACGGAAGTTCACGGTCTCAGCAAGCAACGAACGGCGTATCGGCGGAGCTTAGGACTATAACCCAGTTCGAGAACAGGTCAATCTTTAATGGAGCCTCAATTACCCTTATTGATAGTAGCTTCGACGAGACCACCTCCCCTTCATCAGCTCGCTTTTTCAGGAAGCTCTGGCAGACGCTGGCTTCGCAATGCATTGCAAGAGCTTTAATATCAATAGCTTGCGATGAATGCGATATGCCACTCATCGTATTCCTGTTGAATAGTGCAGCGACTGAACCACCTGCCCAGCGAATCGGGCAAATATACGCAACGGGATTTCTGCTGCCGCAGACCCCGAGAGCTAGCCCCGGGCAGTATATGGCAACCCAATGTTAAGAGAGCTAGTTGAATCGGTGCCTTCCCCACCTACTTCCCATCTACCTCATCGCAGGGGTAAATTGGTCCTTGCGGAAAACCGCTGATCTGATGACGGATTCTTCTTTGGCAGGTCAAAGACGTAACATCGGGCTGTGGCCTACGCCGGAAGGAACTGTGATCAGATCCTTGGACTGAGGCCCCCCGGTATGACGCAGCAAGAACTGATGATGAAGTATCTGGGCTTGGTGCGCGCCTTGGCCTGGAAGATTCACCGTAAATTGCCGCGTAGCGTAGATGTCGAAGAACTCGTCGGCTACGGCCATTTAGGGTTGGCGGAAGCGGCCCGTTCGTTCGACGAATCGCGGGGGTTGAAGTTCTCGACATTCGCCTATCATCGGATTCGCGGGGCGATTTTCGACGGCCTGACTGAGATGAATTGGTTCCGGGCTGGCGATTATCACGCCGGTGCCTATGAAACGGCCGACCCCAAAGACGAGGAAAAGAAGCCGCAGCCGTCCGATACACCCAGCCGCAAGCAGCCTGCGAAACGCCGGTCGATGGTACTTTCGCTCACACAGATCGAAGCCGACCAAGGCGATTTGGTCGCCGACGGCGGCGCCAAAGCGCCGGGTGCCAAGGTGGAACAACAAGAGACCGAAGCCAAGTTGACCAAGCTCATTCAGAAACTTCCGGCTCAAACGCAACTGCTGATCCACTGGGTTTATTACGACGGCCTAACGCTTAAGGAGGTCGCCGAGCGGATGGGGCACGATAAGTCTTGGGCGAGTCGCTTGCACGCTTCCGCCTTGCGACATCTGCAACAAGTCCTGGAGAGTCCGTCGTAGCGGGACGGCATCGTCAGGAAACAGATCAGACTTTAGCTCTCGGGATAAGTTTGCAAATCGGTCCGAATATGCCTAAGTTATCGAGTAGTCAGCTGTGGAAGATTGGGTCGCGCGGGAAATATTCCCGCCGCGAGTTTAAGGCGCGGGTAGAGTTATCCATTGGTATCAATGCGCGCGAACATCACCCGTCAACGGCTGGGAACGAGTAAGCTATGGCTACGACGTTCGATCTTGATTTAGAAGCATTGCTCGCGCCGCTGGATGGCGACAATCCGGTCGGCATCGATTTGCGCAATGACGACTCGGCGACAAACCCCTGGTATACGATTCGCGATCATCGAGGCGACGCGCGCCGCGCCGAACGCGATCTGGAGACCTGGGATAGTTCGTTCGGAGGCACGCCACCTGATCCACTGCCGTCATGGCAAGCATTGCTGGATGAAGCCTTGGACGCGCTCACGACGCGGACCAAAGATCTCGAAATCGTCGCCTACATGATCGAAGCGTTGGTTCGCACGGATGGTTTCACCGGCCTGCGCAAAGGTTTACAACTGGCAAATGGCTTGATCGAGCGCTATTGGGACACGATCTATCCTCGCCCCGATGATGGCGATCCCGGTTCGACAGTACTCTCCATCGCGCAGCTAAATGGCTTCGGCGGCGGTGGCGTGTTGTTGGCACCGCTGCGGCAAGTCCCGATCACCAATGATCCCGGCGGCGAAGCCTACGCGCTATGGCAATACTTGGAAGCGCACACGCTCAAGACGCTGCCGCAGGACGATCAAGCCAAGAAGCTCGAGAAGGGCGCCGTGTCACTCGACAAGATCGAGCGCAGCGTCGCGGCGACACCGCTCGATTTCTTTCGCGCCACACAAAGCGAAATCGAACAGATTCAAGCGGAGCTAAAACGGCTCGACGAACAACTGGAAGAACGATTGCCATCGGAATTCAAGCCCTCGTTTTCCGCCATTCGCGAACAACTCCAAGATATTCAGCGCGCCGTAAAGACAATTGCTCCGGCCGATACGAGCGATGCGGATCTGACGACGGAATCAATCGCTGCCGATGGCAGCCCCACACCGCGTGCAGGTGGCATGGTGGTCGGCCAAGTTGCTTCACGCGACGACGCCTTCCGGCAACTGACGCTCATCGCCGAGTTTTTCGAGCGAACCGAACCACTCAGCTTGCTTTCCGAACAGATCCGCAAAGTGGTGCGACTGGGTCGCATGAATCCCCAAGAATATTTCAGCGAGCTCATTGAAGACGAGAACATTCGTCGGCAAATGTTTAAGCTCGTCGGCCTGCAACCGCCGGAAAGTTACTAGCGAAGCGACACGACGTGGAAGACAGCGGAGCAGTGCCAATTGCCATACGTACCTTGTAATTCCGGTGACAGGCGGCTTGAAACTTCGCTGTAGACATTCTACCAATAACCCCATAACAAAGCTCATCAATCACATCGGAGGAATGCTCTCATGGCTAAGGGTGAATCGATCCATCAGAAGTTAAGTCGCGTGCGCAAGCCGCACGTGCATATTTCTTATGAAGTGGAAAAGGGAGACGCGCTCGAAGTCAAAGAACTGCCGTTTGTGGTGGGCATGTTGGGCGATTACGCCGGTGACACGCCGCAACCGGATTTGGAAGATCGCAAGTTCACGGAAATCGATCGCGACAACATCAACCAGATCATGTCCCGTATCGGACCGTCGCTGAATTTCCGCGTCGAGAACACACTCGCCGACGACAACAGCGAGATGTCCGTCAACTTGAAGTTTAAATCGATGGAGGACTTCGAGCCCGGACAAGTGGTCGAGCAAGTACCAGCGCTGCAGAAGCTGCTCGAAATGCGCAACAAACTGCGCGATTTGAAGAGCTACGTCGAGAAGTCCAAAGGTGGCGAGAAACTGCTCGAACAAATCCTGCAAGACATGGATAAGGTTCGCTCACTGGCCGGCAACCCGGTCGACGATTCGTCCAACAGCTAACTTAACCAGGAGTACGACTGATGTCCGCGGAACAATCGCCGGCCGCACAGCCTCAGGCCGCAACACGCACCGAAGAAGCGACCTCGCTGCTCGACGGCATTATCAACACCATGCCCAAGACCGTTCGCGAATCGGAAAAGCGAACGGAAGTGGAAGAACTCTTGCAGGTTTTCGCGCAGCAAGCGCTGCAAGGAACCGTGCAGTATGACAAGAGCCTGATGAACACGTTTGATCAGGCGATTGCACAGATCGACGCGATGCTCTCGAAGCAAGTCGCAGCGGTCATGCACAATGAGAAGTTTCAGAAGCTGGAAGGTAGCTGGCGTGGCGTCAAATACATGACGGACAACAGCGAGACCTGTCGCACGCTGAAGCTCAAACTGATGCATGTCAGCAAGAAGGAACTCGGCAAGGATCTGGAAAAGGCCACCGAGTTCGATCAAAGCCAGGTCTTCAAGAAGATCTACACCAGCGAATTCGGTCAGGCGGGCGGAGAACCTTTCGGCACCCTGCTGGGGGACTACGAATTTGGCTCCCATCCGCAAGACATTGCCTTGCTGGACAAGATGGCGGAAGTGGCCGCGGCCGGTTTCTGCCCCTTCATCTCGGCGGCTGGCCCGCAGATGTTCGGCTTCGATAGCTATGAAGAACTGAACCGCCCGCGCGACTTGGAAAAAATCTTTGAGGGCAAGGACTACATCAAGTGGCGTGCCTTCCGCGAGAAGGAAGATTCTCGCTTTGTCGTGCTCACCATGCCGCGCGTCTTGGCCCGCCTGCCCTTTGGCGCGGCGACCAAACCGATCGACGAGTTCAGCTACGAAGAAGCTCCCAGCAATGAAAAGGGAGAGCATGTCGAGTTGCCACACGATCAGTACACCTGGATGAACTGTGCCTACGCTTTGGGCGCGCGTTTGACCGACGCCTTCAGCAAGACCAACTGGTGTACGACGATTCGGGGTTATGAAAATGGCGGCACGGTCGAGAATCTACCCGTACACGTTTTCACCAGCGAAGAAGGCGATCGCGAAATCAAATGTCCGACCGAAGTCCTCATTCCCGATCGTCGCGACGCGGAGTTGAGCAAACTGGGCTTCCTCGCGCTCTGCAATTACAAGAACACGGACTTCTCCGTCTTCTTTGGTGGCCAAACTACGCAGAAGCCCAAGAAATACGACGATCCCAATGCTTCCGCCAACGCGGAGATTTCGGCACGCCTGCCCTATATGCTGGCCACGGGTCGCATTGCTCACTTCCTGAAGTGTGCGGGTCGCGACAAGCTCGGCAGTTTCATGGAACGAGATGATCTCGAAGATTGGCTCAATCGTTGGATCAAACAATACGTCTTGGCCGATGAAAAGCCCAAGCCGGATATGAAGGCGAAGTATCCGCTAGCGGCGGCCCAAATCACCGTCGCCGAGATTCCAGGCAAGCCAGGCGCGTACAATGTCGTCGCGCACCTGCGACCTTGGTTGCAGTTGGAAGAACTCAACGCCTCGCTCCGCATGGTGGCCGCGATTCCCAAGACGCAAGGCTAGTCACTCGTTGAGATCAGCAAGAGTGGGGCGGGCAATGACTCGCCCCACTGTCGCGCTTGGAGGACAGTTTCCAGCCTGGGAATTGAATGCTGACGCATGAGCAATGAGCGTGTTAAGGTTGGCGAAGTCATCTACGAAAACACCGCTGCGCCTGTTGATATTGCGAGTTTGCTGAGCGAAGTGCTGGCCCTGCCGGTCGCGACAGCCGATTCCGCGGCGTCGAGCGAACCGGTTGATCTGCTTCAGCGTCTTGTGGCAGCGCTCCCCGCCAACAGCACCGCCGAAGACATCGCCCGTGCCGCCGACGTGATGATCGCGCGGATCGAACAAGCGGTCGAACTGCAAACCAACGCAATTTTGCATCACGATCGGTTCCAAGCTCTGGAAGCCGCCTGGCGGGGCGTCAACTACCTTTGTGCACAAGCCGCCCAAGCCAAGGACGATGCGGAAAGCACTGGTGAGGAGTTGCAACTGAAGCTCAAGCTGTTACAGCTCAGCAAGAAAGAGCTTGAACACGATCTTTCCACGGCCATCGACTTCGATCAAAGTCAGCTTTTCAAGTTCGTCTACGAAGGCGAATACGGGACCGTAGGTGGCGAGCCATTTGGTGTCTTGATCGGCGACTATCAATTCACCAATCATCGCGCAGATATCGAAACGCTGGGGCATATCTCCCACGTCGCCGCTGCCGCGTTTGCACCGTTTGTGAGCGCGGTTGCTTCGCAGTTTTTTCAACTTGATGATTTTAGTCGGTTGGAGCGCGGCCTGAACCTCGAACGCGAGATGCAGAAGGCCGACTATCTCAAATGGCGCGCGTTGCGGGAGCGCGTCGATACGCGTTTCGTGACACTTACTTTGCCGCGCGTGCTCATGCGCGAGCCTTACGAATTGGACAGCGCCCGTCGCGATGGTTTTCGCTTTCGCGAACATGTTGCCGCTCGCGATAGCAGCAATTATCTCTGGGGCAATGCCGCTTATGCGTTTGGTGGCGTGGTGATTCGCGCGTTCGCGACCAGCGGTTGGTTCGCTGACATTCGTGGCTTTGAGCGCGGTATTGATGGCGGCGGTCTGGTCGCTGGCATGGCCGCGCCCTCATTCGCGACCGACGCTCCTGGCGTGGCGATTAAAGGTTGCGCCGAGGTGGCGATCGGGGGGGCGCTGGAAAAGGAACTCAGCGATCACGGCTTCTTGCCGCTGTGCGCGCTGCCCGGGAGCGAGTTGGCGGTGTACTACAGCAACCCCACGATTTATAAACCGCGCGTCTTTGATGATGCCGCGGCCGGTGCGAACGAACGCTTGGGTGCCATGTTGCAATACGTGTTATGCAGTTCGCGATTCTCCCACTACCTGAAAAAATTCGCTCAGGACAAGCTCGGCACCTTCAACAGCGCCGAGGAGTTGCAAGACGCCCTTAACAGTTGGATCAATCAATTCGTCACCGCCGACGAGCGCGCTTCGCCGGACGCCAAAGCGCGCTATCCACTGCGCCGCGCGAGCATTCAAGTCGCAGAAATACGAGGCAAGCCTGGCAACTACCAAATGATGATGGAACTCCTTCCCCACTATCAACTCGACGACATGGCGGCAGGACTAAGGTTAGTCACACGCATGGCGGGCAAGTAATTTACGCCCAGATAAGCATCCAGCAATATGTCGCAACCCAAATCCAACGAACTGCTCGCCTCATCGCTGCTCGATCGCTTGATCGACTATGAGCCGCATCTAAAACAGGAAGCACCGCGTCAACGCCATCAGATCGTACGCGAAGTAAAGCAAGCGGTGCGACGCGATTTGGAAAACTTGCTTAATACACGCTGGCTCGGAATGGAGGTTCCGGAGCACTACGAGGAATTGCCCGCTAGCTTAATGAATTACGGCATTCCGGACTTCACTGGCAACAATCTCCGCGCCGCCGAAGATCCCGATGTCGTGTTTGACGCCATTCGCCTGGCGATCGAACGCTTTGAGCCACGTCTGCGGAACGTCAACGTCAAGCCACTCCCCGCCAAGCACGATGGCGACCGAACCTTGCGTTTTCGCATTGAAGCCACGCTCTGGGTCGAACCGATCACGGATCCGGTCGCCTTCGATTCCCGCCTGGAGACTTCGACGGGCGTCTTTCAAGTGGAAGGACTCGCCAAATGAGCGAAGAACTGCGCGAATACTACGAGCGAGAATTGAGCTACTTTCGCTCCCTCGGAGCAGAGTTTGCCGATCGCTACAAAAAGATCGCGGCGCGCTTGCAGTTGGGGCCGACGGAGAGCAAAGATCCACACGTCGAACGTTTGCTGCAAGGCATGGCGTTGCTCACAGCGCGCGTGCGCCGCAAGTTAGACGACGATTATCCGGAACTTGCGGAAGCGTTGTTCAGTGTCGTCTATCCGCATTATCTGCGTCCCGTTCCTTCGCTGGCCATGATTCAATTCGTGCTCGAACGAAGTCAGGCGGAACTGTTCGGAGGACACGAAATCAAGATCGGCACGCGTTTGGAGACGATCGCGCGACCACTCGATCAACCGGAAGAAGTCTGTGCTTATCGGACCTGCTATCCTCTACGCGTGTGGCCGATCAAAGTCGAGGCGGCAGCCCTCAAGAGTCGCCCCTTCGTCGCCCCCCGCACCAGCCTGCCAGGCGTGCGTGGCATCGTGCATCTGAAGCTTAAGACCCTTTCGCCCAAAGCGAACTTTCGCGATCTGAAAGTGCCAACACTGCGGTTTTACCTGCATGCCGGCGCGCAGCAGATTAATGTTTTTAAGCTCTACGAGTTGATCATGCAGAACTCGCTCGGCGTGGCCATTGCGTCGACGGAAAATGCCGAGCGCCCTGTGGTCTTGGACAAATCGTGCCTGCAAGCGGTGGGCTTTGCGCCGGAGGAAAGCCTGTTGCCGCACGACGCGCGCACGTTCGCGGGCTATCGCTTAATGACCGAATACTTCGCGCTGCCGGAGAAGCATCTCTTTATCGATATTGCCGGACTTACACCCCAGCATTTAGCGCAATTGGGTGAAACCGCCGAACTGTTCATTTACCTGTCACGGAGCGATGCCGATTTGGAACGCTACGTTTCGGCTGATACGTTTCGCTTGGGCGTCACGCCTGTGATTAATTTGTTCGAGCAATCGTGTGCACCGATCGAGCTCACGCATCAGCAAACGGAGTATCTGCTATTGCCGGATGTCAATCGCAAATCCGCCTTAGAGATTTACAGTGTCAATCATGTGGAGGTGGTCGGCGATGGCCTGAAGGGATCGCCACATTTGCCTTTTTATTCGTTCAAACACGCCGCCGCTGGTCAGGCGGCAAAGAACTTTCACCACGCGACTTGGCGCGAGGCGGCGGACGGAGCGCGCGACGTGTATCTGTCTGTTGTCGATCTTGATTTTCAACCTTCTCAAACCAAAGCGACGACGCTACGCGCGCAAGCCACCTGCCTCAATCGCAATTTGCCCGGCTCATTAGGGCATCCACCGGCATTTCAATTGGAAGGAGGACGCGGCGTTATGGCGGAGATCAATTGCCTGACGCAGCCTACCTCCACGCAGCGCCCCCCGCTGAAGAATCGCAATCTGTGGCGACTGGTGTCGCATTTGTCGCTCAATCATCTGTCACTCGTCGAGGAAGCCGATGCCGCACACGCCTTGAGAGAGATCCTGACGTTGTACAATTTCAACGACCGGCAAGAGATGCACACGCTCATCGAGTCGATCGTCAAAGTCAACAGTCAGCGCGTGATCCGTCGTGTCGGTCAGCGCAGTGGCGGCTTCGGCCAAGGGGTGCAGGTAGAGATCGATTTCGATGAGAGCAATCTTGCCGGACAGGGCGCGTACTTATTCGCCAGTGTGATCGATCGGTTTCTCGCGCTTTACGTTAGCATTAACTCGTTCACCGAATTGGTCGCGCGCAGCCGACAGCGCATCGGCCAAGAGGATCCTTGGAAATGGCCCAAGCGGACCGGACATCGCGTACTCGTGTAAGCGATCGCTTAATGAATTCAGGCGAAAGCTTCGAATTCTTTCAAGCGGTGCGCATGCTCGAAATGCTGGCGCGCGAATCTCGCGATGCCCGAGAGAGTCCCTTTGCGCAAATTGGCGATAGTGCCGCGCCGGCCGAAGAAGCGATCCGCTTTCGTGGCCACCCCTCGCTCACCTTTTCACCGAGTGAAATCCACGAGATTGGCGGCTTGAAATCAGGCGAACCGGTCCAAGAGGGTCAATGGCCGGTCGGATTGGAGGTCGCGTTTCTGGGGCTGATCGGTCCGCAAGGCGCCTTGCCCCAACATTACACCTCACTCGTCATCGAGCGTGTCGCTGCGGGCGACCATACATTGCGAGAGTTGCTCGATCTATTTCATCATCGCGCTGTCTCGCTGTTCTATCGAGCGTGGGAGAAGTATCGTCTGCCTCCGCTGTTTGAACGCTACCATCGACGCGATCGTGGCAACCGCGACGAGATCGATCCCGTCTCGTTTGTACTGCAGTCGTTCGTCGGCTTGAGCACCACTGGCTTGCAGCAGCAACTGGCGGTCGATGACGAAACCGTCACGTACTACAGCGGCCACTTTGCGAATCAGGTTCGTTCGGCGTCGGCGCTCGAAACTTTGCTGAGCGACTACTTCGCGGCGCCGGTGAGCGTGCTGCAATTTCAAGGTCGCTGGATTACGCTTGCTCCCGATGAACGAACTTCCCTGCCTTCGCGCGGGCAACCACTGGGTCAACATCGTTGCCTGGGACGCGATGCCATCGTTGGTTCGCGCGTTTGGAACGTGCCAACTAAGTTTCGCGTCCGCATCGGGCCGCTGAACTTGGAACATTTCACGAATTTCCTGCCAGGCACGCCCAATCTGAGGAAGCTTTGCGACTTAGCTCGCCTTTATGCCGGGCCAGAGTTTAGCTTCGATGTGCAGGTCGTGCTGCGTCGCGAGGATGTTCCCTGTGCCAAACTTGGTGGCCAAGCTGGATCCGCCCCCCGCTTGGGCTGGAACAGCTGGTCCCGCATTCGCCCCTATGTCAAAGATGGTGATGAAGCGATTTTTCACTCGCCGGATGACTGAAAAAGCAGGCGCTGGCGTGTTCGGCCGAACTTTACAGGCGTCGCAAATCGAATCAGACAAACGACTTACGAAAACTATTTAATTTTCCCCGAGAATCTTGCAACCGCCGAACGAAACTCGCGATAACCTAACCGTCCAACCAAGCCACGGCGGCCAACAAACAACAAACGCCGGGCCGCACCTAGCCAACGTCGGCGGGGTGCGACGCACAAGTCACAAGTGTTTCTTTACACGAAGGAGTTAGTACCATGCCGGCTTTCATGAAATTGGGCGACATCAAGGGTGAATCGACCGACCAAGGACACAAGGACTGGATTTTGATCGAGTCGATGAGCTCGCCGATCTATCGCAACATTCCTGAAGGTGCCCGCGACAACGAACGTATGCGTGGCCGCACGACGATCGGTGACGTGGTTTGCGTTCGCCAACTCGACAAGTCCTCGGTCAAACTGCAAGAAGCTTGTGCCAACGGCACCTTCTTCAAGGAAGTGGAAATCCACCTCTGCTCGCAGGTCAAGAACAAGGCCGAACCGTACCTCAAGTACAAGTTGGAAAACGTCATCATCACCAGCTACAGCTTCCACGGCACGGCCGACGGCGGCAAGCCCAGCGAAGAAATCACCATGAACTACACCAAGGTGACTTGGACGTTCATGTTGCTCAACAAAGACTCCGGTGCCGGTGAAGGCCAAGTGGAAACCAAGTTCGACCTGGGTGCTCATAAGAGCTAGTGTCGCCAGCAAGTTCGTAACGAAGGGGCTGAACGCTTCGTTCAGCCCCTCGTTTCTTAAACAATCAGGACGCTCGCTATAACCGAGTCGTCCGTTATCCTTTCCGATGCGAAACGGCCATGAGTACCATCAAGCAAGACCCACGCCGTATCGCGATCGATACGCCGCTAGGAGCCGACAAGCTCCTGTTGCAAGGCTTCAGCGGCCAAGAGGAAATGTCGCGGCTCTTCAGCTACGATCTCGATCTGCGCTCGGAAGACAAGAATCTCAAAGCCAGCGATATCGTCGGCAAGAACGTCACGATTCGCGTTGAACTCCCCGAAGGGGATTTCCGCTACTTCAACGGCGTTATCCAACGCTTCGCATATTGCGGTACCGACGATCGCTTGAGCATCTATCGCGCTACGATGGTGCCGTGGTTGTGGTTCCTTACTCGCACTTCCGATTGTCGCATCTTCCAAGAGAAGAGCGTCCCCGACGTCATTAAGCAGGTCTTTAGCGACCTGGGCTTTTCAGACTTTGAAGTCAACCTCCAAGGTACGCACAATCCTTGGGATTACAACGTGCAGTATCGAGAAACAGACTTCAACTTCGTGTCGCGCCTCATGGAGGAAGAAGGCATTTTCTACTTCTTCAAACATGAGAAGGGAAAGCATATCCTGGTATTGGGCGACAAGTCCGACGCCTACAAAACGTGCAAAGAAAAGCAGGTGAATTTTCAATACAATCTGGGCGACTTGTCGTCCACCGATGAGCTCAATAGCTGGATGCATCAGTACGAATTCCGCACCGGCAAGTGGGCGCATACCGACTACAACTTTGAAACGCCGATCACTTCGCTCATGGCCAAGACCAACAGCAAGGTGAAGATCGGCGACAACAGCAAGTTCGAGTTCTACGACTATCCCGGCGAATATGAGAAGAAGGCTGACGGCGACAACGACGTCACGCTGCGGATGGAGGAAGAGGAGGTCGGCTACGATGTCGTTCGGGGCACGAGTAGTTGCCGCTCCTTCAGCCCTGGTCACAAGTTCACCGTTGCCAAGCATCACAATCCCAGCGAACAAGGTGGCTATGTCCTCACGTCCGTTCGGCATCAAGCTTCGATCGGCGGCTCGTATGTGGGCGGTGGCGCGGACACGGGTGGCTATGAGAATTCGTTCACCTGCATTCCAGACAAAGTCGTCTTTCGACCCGCGCGAACCACACCCAAGCCTTTGATTCACGGCGTGCAAACGGCCGTGGTCGTCGGTCCGGCTGGGGAAGAGATTTACGTCGATAAGTACGGTCGAGTCAAAGTTCAGTTCCACTGGGACCGCGAAGGCCAGAAAGACGAGAAGAGTTCTTGCTGGATTCGCGTGGGTCAAACGTCCGCAGGACGCAAATGGGGAAGCATGTTTATTCCCCGCATCGGGCAGGAAGTGATCGTCACGTACTTGGAAGGTGATCCTGATCGTCCGTTGATCACAGGTGAAGTGTACAACGAACAACAGATGCCGCCCTATGAGTTGCCAGACCACAAGACCAAGTCATGCATCAAGACCAATTCTTCACCAGGCGGCGATGGCTTCAACGAGATTCGTTTTGAAGATAAAATGGGGAGCGAACAGCTCTTCATGCATGCCGAACGCGACATGGATGTGATGGTCAAACGCAACCATCAGGAACACGTTGGCGGTGACAAGCTATTAATGGTCGGCGGAGGAGATTCGGGCGGTGATGGCAACTTTGATATTCAAATCGAAAAAAACAAAACGGAATGCATCAAAGGCGATGAATACACACAGATTAAGGGCGACCGCAAGGAAAAAATCACCGGCACGCAGTCGTTGCAAGTGAATAGCCTACAAGAGAAAGTTAATTCCGCCTGGGCGATCGAATCGGGACAGTCGATTCACATCAAGGCGGGCATGAACCTGGTGATCGAAGCTGGCATGCAGTTGTCGCTGAAAGTGGGTGGAAACTTCGTGGATATTTCTGTGGCAGGTGTGGCCATTAACGGCATGCCGATGGTTATGATCAATTCGGGTGGCGCGGCGGGATCTGGCATGGGCTCCAGTCCACAAGACCCCAAAGAGGCTAAAGAGGCCAAGCCGATGGAGTATGATACCGCCGAGAGTGGTTCCAAGTCTTCCTAATTGTGGATGTGATCAAGCATGAGGGTGATACTGGAACTGGTCTCGGGACCACAGGCGGGACGCCGCATTCACTTGCTGCGCAATCAACGTGTGCAGGTTGGCAACACGTCATGGGCCGATTTTGTGGTGCGGGATGATCAGCAAATGGCGGGACAGCACTTCGCGCTCGAGACCGATGGGCGATTGTGCCGCCTGCGCGATCTGGCCGGCAACGGGGCGACCACGCTCAACGATCAACCCGTGACAGAACTGGTCGTGCTGAAGTCCGGCGATCGGATTAGCGCTGGCGATTCGCGCTTCATCGTGCAAATCGAGGGGGGCGACCAGACGATAAGTGAGCCAGTCCCGGAAGCCGCCATGCGTGTTCCGGTTGTCAATCGGACGGAGAACGTCGCCTCGCCTGAGCGACCAGCGAAACCTGTGGCACCCAAGCCTGAGCGGCAGTTCGAGCGCGAAGCATGCGACTCCGGCGCCTGGCATTATTTTGGTAGCACAGCGACTTGCTCACCAGCAGAATTGGTACAGCAATTGAATGCTTTGTGGCCGTTGCACTTGATGGTCGACTTTCGCCGCGCCAAATCGCCGCCACCGGCTAACGTTGGTTCGTTGCCGATGTTGTTCGATTGGTTGGGAGAACACGGTCGACAGTTCTCGCCGGTCATTATTTCCGCCGAGGAATTAGCCGCACCGGATCAATTCGTGGAACAAGGTTGGGGGCAAGACGGCCTTGTCGGGCTGTTCTCCTCACAATCTGCGGAAGCTGTACTCAATCACTTGCGCAAGAATGTGCGCATTGGTTCGGATCGCGTTGTCGGGATATGCTGGCCGGGGATTTTGTCGCAGATTCTGTCGCATTACCGCGAGGATTTTGTGCGCAAGATATTGTCGATCACCGCGGCCGTGCTGGTCGAAGGCGGGGAAGCAGGTGACCAGTGGCATTTGTTTTCGTTGTCACCTTTGGATGAAACGTTGATGGCGATGGACTTCAAACTGGTCGAACCAGAAGCCGCCCCCGCCTAAGAAATTCACTCGCAGGAGTTAACCATGTTTGCTGCACGTATCACCGATGTTCATGTTTGCCCATTGGTAACGGTCTTAGTGCCACACGTGGGTGGACCGATTGCACTGGGCGCCGTCCCGGTCTTGATTGGGGGCATGCCAGTTGCTCGCATCACCGACATGGTAACTTGCGTTGGCCCTCCTGATTTGGTGGCAATGGGATCGATGACCGTCCTCATCAATGGCATGCCTGCGGCGCGATTGGGAGATTTAACTGGACATGGTGGCACGATCATGATGGGCCAGCCGACAGTGATGATGATTGGTTAAACTTCTTCGTAGGTTGGCTTTCCAAATCCGACCGGGCGACGTTCTTCGGGTAGAAGGTTGGAGTTGGAGATCGAAGCTCCGGATCAAGCCCCAGCTCAGCCGAAGATCGACTCGATCGGCTCACCGAGCGCGATGGAATGCGGCCGCTTCAATGTGTCGTAAATGCGCGTTTCTGGCGTTAAGCCCAGTGCGTGATAGATCGTCGCCGCCACATCCTCGGGAGTGACGGGATTAACTTTGGGATAAGCGGCCATGGCGTCGGACTCGCCACAGATCGCGCCACCGCGAACGCCACCGCCAGCCAACAGCACGGTATAGCAATGCGGCCAATGGTCGCGGCCACCTTTGTCGGCACCGGCGCTGCTGGTGATTTGGCCGATCTTCGGCGTGCGACCGAACTCCCCCATGATGACAACCAGCGTTTCTTCGAGCATTCCACGCTCGTGCAAATCCGCCAACAGCGCTGCCGCGGCAACATCAAAGTAAGGCAATAGCGATTTCTTCAAGAGCGGAAAGTGATCGCGGTGGGTATCCCAGGCCTGATCGAAGCGTCGTCCGCTGCCGATCGTGACCAGACGCACGCCTGACTCAACCAAGCGCCGCGCGAGCAAGCAGCATTGTCCCAGATGGGGCAGGCCGCCGAATTTGCGGGCTTCGACGCTGCGATTCGTACGATCCGGCAAACCGTAACGCTGGCGCGTCTTTTCGTTCTCACGACCTAGATCGAACGCCTCGCGGGCTTGCGGCGAGGTCAACAGATCGAACGCTTGTTCGCGGAAGGTCGCCATGCGTTCAGACGCCGGTCCGGAAGCGAGCGCTGCGAGCAACTCCTGCCGGTCGATGATGCGCTCTCGTCCCACGTCGCCCGGCAATTTTAATCCGGGGACCTCGTAGTTCTTGACCGAAGGATCGCCAGCGACGAACGGATCGCACGCGGCGCCGAGAAAGCCCGCCCTTTGACCCGGCAAATCGAAGCCGTTGTTGGACATGATGTCCGGGAGATGCACAAACGGCGGTAGCGTGCGCTCGGGGCGAAGGTTTGCCAATACGGCTCCATAGGGCGGAAAGTTGTCCGGCTCGTCCTTCACGATCAGTCCAGCGCTCTTGAGCGGCGCACGGCCGGTGAGCATGTAGTAGGCACCGGCGTTGTGATCGACAATTTTGTGATGCACCGAGCGAATCTGCGCCAAGTGGTGCATCTGTTGCGAGAGCAGCGGCAGATGCTCGCAGACTTGCACGCCAGGAAGACTCGTAGCAATGGGACGAAACTCTCCTCGCACGTTGGCGTCGGCGTTGGGCTTCAAATCGAACGTGTCGATATGCGACGGGCCACCTTCCATGAAGAGTACAATGCAATTCTTCGCCTTGCCAGTGCCGGATCGGGCATTGGTGTCGGCCATCAACAATCCAGGCAACGACAATCCCAGCGCGCCGGCGCCGCCAACTTGTAGCCAATTGCGGCGATTCATCTGCCGCACGGTCTGTTGGAAGAAGTCGTCGCGCATGAATGAGTAGCCACCCAAGTGGAGAGGAGTTTTACCAGTTGCATT